>JAUISX010000005.1 GCA_030434245.1 Porphyromonadaceae bacterium W3.11 | reverse complement strand
CAAGCTTTCTGATCGTTCTCCTCTGGGTCAAGAGATCCTTGGGACACTCCTAGAAAATAGTGAAATCGCCCGTGATAATAAGAAGCCTCTCTGCCAAGATACTGGTATGAGCGTGGTATTTGTTAATATGGGTCAGGAGGTTGAAGTCGTTGGTGGTTTTATAGGTGATGCTATTAACCAGGGTGTACGTGAGGGTTACGAAGATGGTTACCTCCGTAAATCTGTGGTAAATGATCCTATTCTTAGAGAAAATACTAAGGATAATACACCTGCCGTAATCCACTACAATATTGTTCCTGGTGATAAATTTGAGATACACATATCTCCTAAAGGCTTCGGTAGCGAGAATAAGAGTCAATTGAAGATGCTAACACCTAGTCAAGGTGAAGAGGGTGTAAAGGATTTTATCCTACAAGTAGTAAGCGAAGGAGGAGCTAATGCCTGCCCTCCACTAATCATAGGTGTAGGTATAGGAGGTACTATGGAGCGTTGTGCATTCCTTGCGAAGAAGGCACTTCTTCGCCCTGTTGGAGAAAATAGCACTAAGCCTCATATTGCAGCTATGGAAAAGGAACTACTAGAGAGAGTCAATAAGCTAGGTATTGGCCCTGCTGGATTTGGCGGAGACACCACAGCTCTAGATGTGCATATTGAAGCAGAAGCTACACACATTGCAGGACTACCTGTAGCAGTAAACATTGGTTGCCATGCAACACGTCATGCATCGGGAGAACTATAAACTTAAGATAGAATCAATATCATGGAAGAAAATAGAAGAGTAATCACACCACCACTTACAGATGATGTAATTCGTACACTTCATGCTGGTGACATGGTGTTTATCACTGGTACTATCTATACAGCACGTGATGCTGCTCACCTTCGTCTTGTGGAGATGCTAGAGCGTGGCGAAGAGATGCCATTTGACTTTGAGGGTCAGATTGTGTATTATGCTGGTCCAGCTCCTGCAAAGCCAGGTGAACCTATTGGCTCTGTTGGTCCAACAACAGCAGGTAGAATGGATGCCTACTCCCCTACTCTTATGCGTAAAGGTCTTAAAGCTATGATAGGCAAGGGCCTTAGGAGTGATGAAGTAGTCCAGACGATTAAGGATGAGACTGGAATATACTTTGCCGCTATTGGTGGTGCAGCAGCACTCATGTCACAAGCTGTAAAAGAGGCAGAGGTTATTGCTTTCGAGGAGCTAGGAACTGAAGCGATTCGAAAACTAAGAGTGGAAAACCTTCCTGTGATTGTTGCTATTGATAGCGAAGGAAACAACTCATACATACAGGGTAGAGCTACTTACGAAAGAAAGTAATAGACTATCAATAAGTATTAGATAAAGGTCGGAACTCCTGTATTGGACTCCGACCTTTTCCTTTCGCACTAAATCCGCCCGCCCTTTGGGAACTGATTTTCATCTTCTTTTCCTCTGTACTCTTGATGGAAATTAATGTGCCTCGAAAATGCTTACTGATCTACCTTTATTCATTATGAAGGGTTGGTATCGACTAAACTTTACTGAATCAACACGTACAATACCTGAAAAGTCAATGATAGACCGCGAAAGGGCTTCAATCTTTTTCAGCCTGTCTTCTTTCAGTATCAATAATGTATTGATGTCATCGAACATCGTTAATCTTCTTAGCTCTGACATATCAGTATAACTACATATAATCCCATTAGCTTCAATCAAAGAATCTGAGTCCATATAGGGAATTACGACATAAAAATGAGTCCAATCTCCACCTTGTATAGTATCTAATGAAAAGACCTTATCGACTTCTATTCTTTCAACTTTAGTCTCTAATTCTTTCGAACTCATAGTGTTTTCTTTACGACAAGACACAAGAGAACAAAGAAGCATCATAAACACCCATGTAGCACTACTGATAATATGTTTATTTCCCATAATTAATAATCCTTTAGAAGTTTAAAATTGCTTCTTGACGACCTCTACATTTTTACAATTTTCCAGTTAATTGTTTCAGTACTATCAATGAACATCGGATAGTTCCACATCTTCAAAGATACATAAATGCAAAATAATCAGCATGAGTTATTTTTAACTACAATTCATTCAACCCATAACTTATATATCATCCTATTCATATCATGAAAAAAACAATTCACCTCTATAATACAGCTACTCATGTCATTTCTTATGTTTCTAATGTCTAACCCCTGAATAATATGATTCTTAATCCTAAAATTGTCTCAAACTTTAGTATATTTGTGTCTAAGTGAAATAATAGCGTAAACCCTTATGAATAGCAGTGCACAAAAGCTCAAGATTCTCGGAATCATTCCTGCTCGGTATGCCTCTACAAGGTTACCAGGTAAGCCCCTATACACTATTGGGTCTAAGACTATCATTCAGCATGTTTATGAGAGAAGCCAAGATGTACTTCAGGAGGTCATAGTGGCTACAGATGACCAACGGATATACGATGAGGTCAAGAGCTTTGGTGGCAAGGTTATAATGACTTCAACAAAACATAAAAGTGGGACAGACCGCGTGTCAGAAGCCTTAGGAAAAACGAAAGGTACATTCGACGTCATCATCAACATTCAGGGGGATGAACCCTTTGTGTCTAAGACGCTATTAAAGGATTTAATATCAGCCTTTAGTGATACTAAGACTGATATTGCTACACCTATTCATCCCTACCCTAACGGCACAAGTTTCGAAGAGTTATCAAATCCCAACCAAGTTAAGGTTGTGACGACATCGGATGGATATGCACTCTATTTTAGTAGATACCCAATTCCCTATTTTCGAGACCTAGGAAACGACTCACAACGTTCATCAATACATTACTATAGACATATTGGACTTTATGGATATCGCAGTGAAGTCCTCAAACAAATCACAAAACTCCCAATAAGTCCATTAGAGCAATCTGAGGGGCTCGAACAGCTTAGGTGGCTACAGGCTGGATATAAGATAAAGACAGTCCTCACAAATGATATAAGCATTGGTATTGACACACCTAAAGACTTAGAACGAGCTAGAGAATACTACCTCTCACATAATCTATAATGATAGAAAGAAGAATCATAGATCAGATTATTGATCGGGCAGAAATTGCGGATGTCGTAGGAGACTTTGTCACACTTCATCGAAAGGGACGTGATTATGTAGGACTATGTCCTTTTCATGATGACTCACATCCTTCATTTAATGTATCCGTTTCCAAAAATATCTGCAAATGCTTTGTCTGTGGCGAGGGCGGTACCCCTCTATCCTTCTTAATGAAGCATGAAAACCTTTCTTTCCCAGAAGCTATAAAGTATCTTGGGAAAAAATATGGGATACAGGTTATAGAGCAAGAGCTTTCGCCCGAACAAGAACAAAGAAAGAGCGAAAGAGAGAAACTACTGAATGCTAATAACTTTGCACGAGATAAGTTTGCTAACGAGTTACAGCAAGGAGCAGAAGGGAGAAGAATAGCTCTGAGTTATTTCAGGGAAAGAGGTTTGACGGATGAAACCATACAGAATTTCGAGCTAGGATACTCTCCAGCAGAGTGGGACTTTCTTGTAAAGGCTGCCAAAAATCAGGGGATTGATTTTACTATTCTCGAACATCTAGGATTGATCAGCAAAAGCAAAAAGGGAGATTGGTATGACCGCTATCGAGAAAGAGTCATCTTCCCAATCCACTCAATTAGTGGAAACATAGTTGGTTTTGGTGGGAGAATCCTCAAAAAGGTAGAGCATGTAGGTAAATATATTAATTCCCCTGCATCCGACTTATACGATAAAAGCAATGAGCTATACGGTCTATACTTCTCGAAACGAGAAATCTCAAAGAAGGATAAGTGCCTCGTCGTTGAGGGATATATGGACGTCTTATCTATGTTCCAAAGAGGGATTCAAAACGTAGTAGCCAGCTCAGGGACAGCACTCACCAGTCAGCAAGTCCAATTGGTCAAGCGATATACATCTAACATCACACTCATCTTTGACGCAGACAATGCTGGGCTAAGTGCTACCCTTAAAGGGTTAGATATATGCTTACAAAAGGGGATGAGCGTCAATATCCTTCGACTGCCTGAGGGAGAAGACCCCGACACCTTTGCAATGACTCATACTCTTGAGGATATAGAGGAATTTATCTCAGCTAATGAAGAGGATGGCATATACTTCAAGGAGCGGATACTCACCGAACAGCTAGGAGAGGAGCCACAAGCTAAGGTACAGATTATACAAGAGGTTTCAGAATCCATCTCATTCATAGATGACGACATCGTTAGAGAGGTCTATATCAATAATATTAGTGCCATCGTAGGGCTATCGGTGGAGGCTCTAACACAGCGAATCAATCAAATCCGACAAGATCGCTACGAAGAAGAAAGGCGGGCTAAAGCACGCGAAATAGAAAGGCAGAAAAATAGGCAATCTGCAGATGATTCACAGCAAAAAAGTGGTACCTTCACCAACCTTTCGACTCAGGCACCATTTAGAGGATACCAAAAAGTAGCCTCAAAGGTAAAGAAGCCTAAACTTGAACACCCACTAAATGTCTATGAGATAGAGTTGCTAAAGTATTTAATCCACCATGGCACCCGATTCATTGAGGCTTATGAGCTCAATTCCGGTGTAATTGGTGCCAGCGTGATAGATCTGATCTATGACCAGACTAGAGACCTCGAAGAGAAGGATGTATTGACACCAGCCTTTAGTAAGTTAATGGATGACCTTATAGAGGAGCAAGAGGTTAACCCATCTTTTAATCCTAAGACATTCATCCCTTCGTACGATGATCCCAGCATTCTCCACTTTGGTAATCAAATCATCACGGAAGATAATAAACTTAGTCCTCTGCATCAATCATTTGTGGAAGAGCAAGAAAGTGAGCAGGAACTGGAGAAGTTAATTCTAAAAGATATAACCAGTTATAAGAATGCTGTGCTAGAAAATGAAATCGCTTCACTGATCAAGCAAATCAATGAGGCGTGCAAAAATAATGATACAGATACTGGGATGTCTCTATTGGAGAGATTATCAGAGCTAAATAGACAAAAACAAACTATTGCAAATATACTTGGGGACAGGACACTTACCCCACCAAAGAGAATTAAGTAATCAAAAAATAGTAAATAAGAGACAATGAGTAACTATGTAATTGAAGTCAAGGACGTGGTCAAAGACTATGCTCAGCATCGCGCACTTGACCATGTAAGCCTAGATATCCCAGAGGGAAAAATCTACGGCTTATTAGGGCCGAACGGTGCAGGCAAAACCACTCTCATACGTATCCTCAATAGGATTACAGCTCCAGATAGTGGTGAGATTATTTTCGATGGCAGGCCTTTCCAACCCAGTGACGTTAATCTTATCGGTTATCTACCAGAGGAAAGAGGGTTATACCGAAAAATGAAGGTTGGGGAGCAAGCGATCTACCTAGCTCAGCTTAAGGGAATGAGTAGAAAAGATGCTAAGAGAGTCCTTACTGAATGGTTTGAGAAAATGGATATCATGCCCTGGTGGAATAAGAAGGTACAAGAACTCTCTAAGGGGATGGCTCAGAAAGTACAATTCATATGCACAGTTATTCACAAACCTAGGCTACTTATCTTTGATGAACCTTTTAGTGGTTTTGACCCCGTCAACGTAGAGTTACTCAAAAACGAAATATTAGAGCTACGAGATCAAGGACACACTATTATCTTCTCCACTCACAACATGCAGAGCGTGGAGGAACTTTGTGACAACATGACACTTATTAATAAGAGTCATGTAGTCCTTCAGGGAGATGTCCAACTCATCAAACAGAGCTATAAAGGAGATACATACAAGTTTGTATTTGAAGGGGATCTCAATATCCCATCCTCAACGAAAGAAAGGTACAATATCAGAGAAAATCATATAGATCGCTACGGAAGGACCACTATGGTTCTTGAAAATATGAATAACTTCGGTGCTAAAGAAATTATCACTGAGTGGAATAGCTTTTCGAATATTGTTCAGTTTGAGGAGGTCATCCCTAGTATGCATGAAATTTTCTTAGATGTCGTTAGTAATGGCAAATCAACTTTAAAAGAGAAGGAGGTAACACTATGAATAAATTCTGGATTGTACTCAGAAAAGAGTATCTATCGAAAGTCAATAAGAAGTCATTTGTCATCATTACGTTTTTAACGCCACTTCTTATTATTGCCATTACACTAGTACCTATGCTTTTAGGTATGAGTGCTAGAGATAATTCAGAAAAGACGGTTATGGTTATTGACCAAACCAATAAATATTTTGACAACATCGCATCTCAAAAATCCAAGGATGGATTTAAGTTTGTCAAAGGTGATGCAGATATAGCTCAGCTACGTGATAAAAAAGATGATAATTATTATGCCTATGTAATGATATCGGATGACCTGTTGGTTAATCCTAAAGCCATTACAATCTATTCACACTCATCTATTGTCCCCACTCTGGGCTATCACATATCGGAAGCATTGGAGCCAGCACTAAGGAAAGAAAAGATAGACTCCTATGGTATTCCAGGACTAGAAAAAATCATTGATGACACTAAAGTGAGCATCAATGTCTCCTCTGTCCAATGGAGCGACAGTGGAGAGGAAAAAGAGAGCTCTGCTATGGTGGCGATGGTTATTGGAGAAATCTTCAACATCCTGCTATTCATGTTCGTGATAACATACGGTAGTATGGTAATGACGAGTGTGATGGAGGAAAAGAAAAGCCGAATCGTTGAGATCATAGCCTCCTCCGTTAAGCCTACCACACTACTTTTTGCAAAAATGGTAGCTATCGGTTTGGTCGGTGTCACTCAGGTAATGCTATGGGCGATCTTATTGGTGCTAGCGTTCATCCTCTCACAAGTTTTTATGATAGGAAGTGCAACGCTTGACCTCCAGCAGCTGTCTGCAAATATGTCAACTGCAGGAGACTTTGATCCTGAAATGATTCAAGAGATCATCCTGCCACTTTCTAACTTTAACTTCGGAGGTATGTTCATTGCCTTTATCTTTTACTTTATTTGTGCTTACCTATCTTTCGCAAGTATCTTTGCAGCGATTGGTGCAGCTATGGATTCGGACGAAGATGTAAGCCAGATGACGATGCCTATCACTCTGTTCATGCTGTTTGGTTTTTATGCAGCATTCTACTCTGCTGATAATCCATTTGGACCACTAGCATTATGGGGATCATTCATACCATTTATCGGGCCTAACGTAATGATGGTTCGCCTTCCATTTGATCCACCAGTATGGCAGATAGTAGTTTCTACCATAATGATGGTAGTCACCACATTAGTGATGGTATGGCTAGCCGCTAAGATATTCCGAGTTGGACTATTAATGTACGGTAAGAAGCCATCCGTTAAGGAGATGATCAAGTGGGTCTCGTATAAATAACTCGTATAAAGGATGTTGCACTTCTTGCAACACTATCAAGTAACAAAATTCTTTTTTAGATAAAGCAAAAAGGTTGTACCGATTTTACCATCGGTACAACCTTTTTAATATCTGCACTTCTACACGTAAGATATATACGTTACCTCATCCTTGTCTTGCTAAGAATTATGATAATGAGAGCTGTAAAATGATAGCATCAGATAGGTTGATCCCAACCTCAGTCAACCGTAATCGATCACCAGACTGAGTTAACCAGCCTCTATCTATCATCATCTTAACCTGTGTCTGATCCAGTTCTTTACCCATCTCCTTTATATCCGCCAGAGAGATACCCTCTATAGTTCTCATTCGTGTCAAAAGATACTCCTCGAACTCCACTTCTCCAGAAATATACTCATAGCTTCTATTGAGAAAACCGGCTCCTCTCATTAGCTGACGATTATACTCATCTACATCAGAGGGATTGTATGACCTCCATGGATGAATATAACTATGTGCTGAAGGTCCTAAGCCGATATAGGGTATGCCTTGCCAATAAGATGAATTATGTCGCGACCGCCTACCTGGCTTGGCAAAGTTAGATATCTCATAATGCTCATAGCCCGCCTCTACTAATCTCTTTTGGACGATGCTTGACATCTTTAGACTCATTCCCTCATCCACCTCCTGAAGTTGCCCACTCTCAAGGGCTCTAAAAAAGGGAGTCCCCTCTTCATAAATCAAGTGGTATGTAGAAATATGCTCAGGGTCCATAGCTATAATTTGATCCAAATCAGCTTCTAGATCCTCAAGAGTCTCCTCAGGGATACCATAGATAAGGTCTAGAGAGATATTCTTCACCCCTAGGTTCTGAAAATAGCCATACATTCTTATGGTATCTTCTCTCTTGTGCCTCCGTCCCAAGGTATTTAACAACTTAGGCTGAAAGGACTGAGCTCCAATACTAAATCGGTTGACCCCATGAGCCATGTGCTTCTCCACATCCATCTGTGACAAATCACCAGGATTACATTCCATAGTGATCTCTATATCATCCTCTAGAAGATATGAAGATCTCAAAGTCTGTAAGATCTCCCCTACTTCGATATGACTAAGCAGAGACGGTGTTCCCCCTCCAAAATAAACACTTTGAATAGGTACACCCTCTAGCTCATATGAGCGTTTCACAGCCTCCACCTTCAAAGCCTTTACAAATCCGCTCTGATACTTGACCCCCTCTACAGAATAAAAATCACAATAAGGACACTTTGTAACACAAAATGGGACATGGATATAAATCCCAGCACATTCACTTCTCACGTTATAGGTCTTTAATATCATCTAATGACACAAGCTTATTCATGATAGCATATATGGTAAGACCAGAAGCACTATGAATATTAAGCTTACGGGCTATATTTCTCCTATGGGTGATAATCGTGTGAGGAGAGAGGTAAAACTCCTCTGCTATCTCTTTATTGGTAAGCCCCTTCACTACAGCAACCACCACATCCTTCTCTCTTGGGGTAAGAGCATCCTCTTCATACTCTTCGATAGCTAAGACACTCTCCAGTACATTAAATTTTTCAGCAAAGCTTTCGGTAACCAAAATCTTTCCATCAAAATTATTGCACATATCATCCTCAACCAGAGTAGAACAATAGGCAACTATCTTCAGATCAGCTTGTCCCACTTCCTTCTTCACAAGTGGTATAAGAGGATCTGAAAAGATGATAGGACTAACAATAAGAAGCTCTACGGGATCCTCTCTTAGCTCTTCCAACAATTGATAATTATCCTTTGCGGAACGAATATTAAGTGTCGCTCCGCCGACTGCTTTGAGTCCTTTCTTAAGACACTCAACCTCAGTCTCCGTAGGAAGTGCTATTAATACATTATACATTATTTCTTTGTCCACGATGTCCCTCCTTATTTTCTTAATTCCTTCTCAATTGACTTCACCGTAGGAATAAAAAGATAATCCTCGACGTCATTATGATCCCTCAGTTCGTCACCGCAGCTGAATAACTCATGCAATATATTATTAACCTCATAATTGGGCTTCATCGTGTAATATTTAATAAAGATATTCTTAAGCTCTAGCATCTTCAGCTCCACCTGGTCATGACGTTGCTCAAAAATCTCTATCGAGTACTTAGGATCAAGCTCCCCTTGGATCAACTTTTCGACATAAGGGAAGACAACCTCATCCTCATATCTCATATGATGATACACTTCTGAAACGTATTCATCAAAATATTTTTTGGTCACAAAGATTACTTCCTCAGGGGCATCTGAAATAACTTCTGTAAGTTTTCGCTGGATACTAGGCAGACGGTAATCAAGAAAATAGCTATGACTGTTTCTCAAAAACTTGATCACCAATGGTAAATTAAGCTGCTCATGAGTGTCATAACCTCCTTTTTCATGACCATAGAAAATAAGATGTACTATCTGAAGGAATGTATCCATATCTACATTATTCTCCTCACACACCTCTCTAATCGTTTTGTCCCCCATCCCTAATGGGATTTCAAAGCGAAAAATCAAAAGTAGTATTCGGTAATGATCACTTAGTAAGTCAGCCATCTTACTATTTGGGGTGTATTGCTTTATTCTTGCCATATCATTTGATGTTTACAATTATTTACTTATATACAAATATACATTTATATTTGTTCACGCCCAATAGCCCCAAACGGGTTAAGCATTAGAAAGTCTCTACTTTCTCTTACGCACCTATCATACGTGTACCTTCAAAAAAACATCAATTAACGAACCATAACGCCTAGCTATAGGGAGGAGAAATGTTTCCTATATAAAACATTTTTTCTTTCTATAGGAAGAAGAAATCGTTCATATAAGATAAATTATCACTCTTCCCAGAGGCGAATTTTTCACCCTCATTTTGCTACGCTATAGCTCTGAAATGAGTATGGCTGAGTATAGAAAAACAACAAACGGAGCAATTTAGTAGGAACTTTATAGGCGAAAGTCCTTACCCCACATCAACTTATTTCTAAGCGTCTCATAAAAAGAGTATTGCAATGGATGAAGGACATTTAATTTTTTGTCAGACAGCTTAATGTGAATCTTATCACCGACATTATGTGAGTGACTTTTGCCATCACATGCCAATAAAAATGTCCCTGTCCTACTTTTAACTGAGACTGTTACCTCTACTGTATTTGGGAGGACTATGGGACGCATCGTCAACATATGAGAGGCAATTGGTAACACGGTAAAAACAGGACTAGTAGGATGAATTATAGGCCCATTAACGCTTAGGGCATAAGCTGTAGATCCTGTCGGTGTTGAGACTAATAGCCCATCTGACTCATAGCTCGCAAGGTAGTCTCCATTGGCTTGGACATCAAGGGTAATCATACTAGCTGTATCTTGCTTAATCATAGCTACTTCATTCAGCACGACTCCTCTAGAGATGAGTTCTCCACTACTCTTTTCCACCACTATCTCTAATAAGTCACGTCGCTCAGTATTAACTACACCTGTAATAATATCGTCCCAGATTGCCCCGAAATCTTCTGGCTGTATGTTAGCGAGGAAACCAAGCCGCCCACTATTGATGCCAATAATCTTTGCTGGTGTTCCGGCAATCATCTTTGCTGCACGCAGAAATGTACCATCGCCTCCAATACTTAATAATAAATCAGTATAGCTATAGGTATGTGATGACATAATCCCAACGCCTCCTAACTGATACCCATTAGAAATTAGGTAAGCATAAAAGCGTTCTTCAATCTGAACTGAATGATCAATTGAAAGGTTAAGAATGAAATCCATTAGTCTTCTTAACTCTTCTGGATCTCCTTTTTGATGAATAGAACCGCAAACTGATATTTTCATATCTCTTCGAAAGTCTAAATTATTTTTGCTCCCTTAATTGTTCCAAACTTACTAATAGTCCATCCTCAGCAGCTATTGTATTATTAAAGAGGGATTGGCATTCATGGATAAGTTGGTCATTGGACTTTTTATTGGTATATCTTCCACTATAGTGCCCTATCATGAGATGAGATACGTTCGCTGCAGATGCAATACGTGCGGCATCACTCGTGGTACTGTGCATAGTCATCTTGGCACGTGCTTCCATATCATTCATAAAGGTCGCTTCGTGGTATAGGAGATCTACCTCCTTGACACACGGAATGACATTTTCAGAATAAGCAGTATCCGAACAGTAAGCATAGCTATATGGCCTTCTGGGCGGAGTAGTCAGCTTGGTATTGGGGATAACCGTACCATCCTCACAGGTATAATCATGTCCTCTCTTAATGAGTCCAAAGTAAGCCATCGGAACACCATAAAAATCAGCCATCTCTCTATTTAGATGAAGCATACGTGGACGTTCATCGAACCTATAGCCATAAGTTTTGACTCTATGCTTAAGGGGAAAAGCATGAACCGTAAGCGTATTATCCTCATAAATCTGATGATACTCATCGGTATCTATTTCATGCGAAATGATTCGCTCTTCATCATCTTTACAAAAGAGCTCTACTATCCCATCAATATATTTTTTTATGCCTTGAGGACCATAAATATGGACTGGATAATCAAGACCTATTAAGGACAGCGTACTTAATAGTCCCGGAAGCCCTAAGCAGTGATCACCATGGAGGTGAGAGATAAAAATCCGATGAAGATTCTTAAAGGGAACACCATAACGCATCATTTGCATCTGAGTCCCTTCTCCACAATCGATCATATAGGACTTATCTCGTATCTGCAAGACGTGAGAACTGGGGTAATGATTAGGCTTAGGTAACGCTGAACCAGAGCCTAATACTCTTATATTCATTCCGTCTCCTGCGATGATTTTTCTTCTATCGTTGTTCTTCACTCTATTTGCTTATAATATATCTGGATTGGCTTCGTCTAATTGCTCATCAACCATGGCTCTGAGTGCTGTCACTTTCTTTCTTATGTCCAAAAGTTTGTCACGAATCTTTAATTCTGTTTCTAGACTACCAAGGTCAATAAACTTTGAGACCATAGATAATTGAATCCCTTTCTCTACGATCAGATATCTTAGTCGCTCCACCAATTTCAAATCCTCATTAGTGTACATCCTAGCACCGCTACTAACAGAGCGTTGAGGTTTGAGAGGTGTATGCTTTTCCCATGTCCGAAGCATGTGCTCCTCAATATCAAACATCTCAGCGACTTCGCTAATAGAATAAAAGAGTCTCTGGTCCTTATCATGTCCTTGCTTACGCCAGTACACACCTTTGACATTAGATTTTTTTCGTCGTGCCATAATGAGTATTTCTTTACTCCAAAGGTACTAAAAAAGCCACACATAGCTGATAACGCTATGTGTGGCTGTGCTATATAAGCAATAAAGACTAACTAACGTCTCACTTATGTATGATATTAGCCTTCAAAGTCCTTAAGTGGCTTAATATCTAGGTGAACTGGCTTGATCAAGTTCTGTGGATCAAGGATAGTATCTAGTTGCTCCTTAGAAAGAATACCCTTCTCAAGAACAATCTCTACAATACCCTTACCAGTAGCTACCGCTTCCTTAGCAATCTTAGTAGAGTTCTTGTAACCGATGAATGGATTTAGAGCGGTTACGATACCAAGGCTATTATGAACATCCTCAAGGGTCTTCTCAGCATTTGCCTTAATACCAACGATACATAGCTCACGAAGAGTATCAAGAGCAGTAACTAGATAGTCAGAGCTCTCGAAGCAGCACTGTGCCATAACTGGCTCCATAGCGTTAAGCTCCATCTGTGAAGCTTCTCCAGCCATAGTAACAGCGACATCATTACCAATAATCTTAAGAGCTGCTTGTGTAGCAACTTCAGGGATTACAGGGTTAACCTTTCCTGGCATGATACTTGATCCTGGCTGACGAGCTGGTAGCTCAATCTCACCAAGGCCTGCACGAGGACCACTTGAAAGAAGGCGAAGGTCATTACTGATCTTGCTCACCTTAACAGCAATTCTACGAAGAGCAGCTGAGTATCCAATGAGGTGTGATGTGTCAGATGTAGCACCTACTAGGTCATGTGCTAAAGAGATATCCCATCCAGTAATATCACGTAGTGCATCAATACATGCTTCAGCATACCCTGGCTCAGAAGTAATACCTGTACCGATAGCTGTAGCACCCATGTTCACAACAAGAAGCTGATCAGAAGCATGCTTAAGATTAGGGATTTCTTCTTCAAGGATAGAAGCAAAGCCATTGAAAGTCTGTCCAAGTGTCATTGGCACAGCATCCTGAAGCTGAGTACGTCCCATCTTCACAACGTCTTTGAACTCTTCACCTTTCTTACGAAGTGCTTTTACCATCTCTTCGATATGAGGGATAATAGCAAGATAAGTTCTGTATAGACCTAAGTGGATAGCAGTTGGATATGCATCATTGGTAGATTGTGAACGGTTCACGTGGTCATTAGGTGTACAGTGCTTAGCATAATCACCTCTTTCGTAACCCATGATCTCTAGAGCACGGTTAGCAATCACCTCATTAGCGTTCATGTTGGTAGATGTACCTGCTCCACCCTGTATCATATCTACAGGGAAGTGCTCATGGTGCTTTCCATCACGAATCTCTTCACATGCTTGAACAATCGCGTCTTTTACCTCATCAGTTAGAAGACCTAGCTTGTGGTTAGCAATTGCTGCACCCTGCTTTGTGATAGCCAAAGCTTCAACAAAGTATGGATAAGTATTTACTTTGAATGGAGAGAACTTGAAATTAATCATTGCTCTCTCAGTCTGAATACCATAAAGATGCTCGTTGTCAATCTCCATAGCTCCCAAAAGGTCGCTCTCTGTACGCTTCTTATTTGACATATTATATATTAGTTATAAATTAAAAGTTTTTTTGATAGGCAAGTTCATAATGAACTCGCCTATCTTTTTTATATGATCTATTTACTTATCGTCCTCAAGTGAGTGAATTACGAGACCACTACGTAGCTTAGGTTCAAACCAAGTAGTCTTTGGTGGCATAATATTACCAGAATCGGCAATATCAATAAGCTGTTGCATAGAGACTGGATAAAGTGCTAAAGCAGCAACCATCTCACCGTTATCAACTCTACGCTCCAATTCTTTGAGTCCACGAATTCCACCTACAAAATCAATTCTCTTACTTGTACGAAGATCTTCAATCCCTAAAATATCTCTAAGAATTAAATCAGAAGATACTGTAACGTCTAGTACACCGATAGGATCTTTATCATCGTATGTACCAGGCTTAGCGGTCAGTGAATACCACTTACCACCTAGATACAAACCAAAGTTGTGCAACTTATTAGGCTTATATGTACCTTCTTTTTCTTCAACGTCGAAGTTCTTTGATACTTTTTCCAAAAATTCCTCTGGGGTATTACCATTCAAATCCTTAACTACACGATTATAGTCTATGATATGAAGGTGACTTGCAGGGAAACAAACTGCCATGAAGTAGTTATACTCTTCATCACCAGTATGATTAGGGTTATTACGACGCTTTTCGTCACCAACAAGAGCTGCAGCAGCTGATCTGTGGTGTCCATCAGCGATGTACATGACAGGGATATCAGCAAAAGCTTTTGTGATAGTTTCAATATCCTTGTCATCACTTACCACCCAGAAGTGGTGACCAAAGCCGTCAATCTCAGCTACGAAATCGTACTCTGGCTCAGTCTTTTTATACTTATCAATGATATCCTGTAGTATCTTATTGTCCTCGAAAGAGAAGAACACAGGCTCTACGTTAGCATTATTCACACGAACATGCTTCATGCGGTCCTCTTCTTTGTCTTTACGAGTCAATTCGTGCTTCTTGATGTTACCCTTCATGTAATCATCAACATGAGCCCCTACCACTATACCATACTGAGTACGGCCATCCATTGTCTGGGCATAGATGTAGTAACAAGGTTTCTCATCCTGTACCAACCAACCTTCATCGCGGAACTTCTTGAATTGAGTAGCTGCCATCTGATAAACATCCTCGTCATGCTCATCCTTTCCTACAGGAAAGTTGATCTCTGGACGAATGATATGATATAATGACATCTCATTACCCTTTGCTTCCTCACGAGCTTCTTCGCTATTAAGGACATCATAAGGGCGAGAATTCACTTTCAATACAAGTTCTTTAGGAGGTCTTATTCCTTTAAATGGTTTTACAATTGCCATTGCTGTTTCTTTTATAATTACTTATTCACTCTAAATTTCTCGTTACCATCTTTGATGAAGCCCACGATTTGAGAAGCAGCAGCCATACCTGCATTAATATTTGCTTCAGCAGTCTGAGCACCCATCTTCTTAGCAGTAGCTAGATATTGTTTTGGGAACTTCTCAGCGATTTCGGCTTCACAGTCTGGCTTAACATCAGTTAGATAGCTAAGGTCAGGACGATCTGCTAGGACTTTCTTAAGGTCTTCTTCATTGACAAGATCCTTACGTGCGATATTAACGATAATACCACCCTTTGGCATAGCGTTCATCATTTCATAGTTGATCATACCCTTAGTATTGGCTGCTGATGGCATAGCGATGACCATTATATCCACTTCACTGAACATGGTTTTTCTATCGTTATAGAACATATACCCATCTTTCCAGAAGTGGTTAGATGGAGTAGAGCGACTAAATGCTCTGACATCCATACCAAAACCTTTAGCGATACGAGCTGCATTCTCACCGATGTTACCATAAGACATAACACCAAAACGCTTGCCCATTAATTCACTACCGCTACCACCGCCTAAGTGAGCACGCTTGTGGTGAAGTAGAAGTGCGAAGACTAGCTCGGCAACAGCATTGGCGTTCTGACCTGGGGTGTTCATCACCACTACATTATGCTTAGTAGCAGCTTCACAGTCCACATTGTCATAACCAGCACCTGCACGAACCACAATCTTAAGGTTCTTAGCTGCCTCGATGACCTCAGCATCAATTTTATCTGAGCGAACAATCATAGCATCTACGTCAGCTACGGCTGCAAGAAGTTGACTCTTCTCTGTGTACTTTTCACATAAAACGAGTTCAAAACCGTTACCCTCAATAATATCTCTAATTTTTTCTACTGCAATAGGAGCAAAAGGCTTCTCTGTTGCAATCAATACTTTAGTTGCCATACGAATATTTAATATCTATTGTTATCTATCTTTAGTCTCTTTTATTTGCTGTGCTAGGTAGTTACTCTACATAGAATTGCAGAATAACTACCTAGCCAGCTAGTAAAATATATCTTACTAATCAACTAAGCTGTTTTTCCTATAGTAAGTTACCTGCTTAGAGATCCGTAATATCTTTGTCAATTAGATCTTACGCTCAAACTCCTTCATTACGTCGATAAGAGCCTTAACACTTTCAATTGGAAGAGCATTGTATGTAGATGCACGGAAACCACCTACTGAACGGTGACCCTTAAGTCCCATCATACCCTTAGAAGTAGCAAAGTCTAAGAACTCTTTCTCAAGCTCCTTGTACTCATCTTTCATCACGAAACAGATGTTCATTAGTGAACGATCTTGCTCACGTGCAGTACCACGGAATAGCTTAGAGCTATCAATAGCATCATATAGAAGACCAGCTTTCTCGATATTCTTCTTCTCCATTGCTTTCACGCCACCAAGCTCTTTATACCATTTAAGTGTTTGAAGAGCAGAATAAACTGGAAGAACTGGAGGTGTATTGAACATACTCTCCTTATTGATATGAGTACGGTAGTCAAGCATAGTAGGAAGATCACGATCCACCTTACCAAGTGCATCCTTACGTACGATAGCAAATGTTACACCTGCAGGAGCTAGATTCTTCTGAGCACCACCATAGATAAGGTCATACTTAGAAATATCAATAGGACGACTAAAGATATCAGATGACATATCACAAACCAAAGGAACTGATACTTCAGGATCCTTGCGGATTTCTGTACCGTAAATGGTGTTATTAGATGTATAGTGGAAGTAATCTACATCTGAAGGTACAGTGTACTCAGGGATGTATGAGTAGGTATCCTCTTTTGAGCTACCAATAACCTCAACTTCACCAACACGCTTTGCTTCCTTAATAGCCTTATTTGCCCAAGCACCTGTATCTAGATACGCAGCCTTAGTCTTTAATAAGTTAAGAGGAGCAACATAGAACTGAAGACTTGCACCACCACCAACAAAAACGACATCGTGTGTTTCAGGAATGTCTAGTAATTCCTTGAATAGAGCACGAGTCTCGTCCATAACAGCAACAAACTCTTTACTTCTATGAGAAATCTCAAGGATTGAAAGACCTGTGCCTGCGAAGTTCTCAACAGCCTTAGCAGTTTCTTTGATTACGCCTTCATTTAGAATAGAAGGACCAGCATAAAAATTGTGCTTTTTCATTTTAAATATTCGAAATTTTATAATGAGTTATTAAATTATTTTCACACGGCATAAAAGTACATATAATAAACAACATTTCCACGGTGGGTAGCTCAAAAGTTGCTATATATCATCATTTTCATTTTTTATGGTCTCTTAAATAGTCAACCAACCGCTGTTCTTGCGAATTTGGAGCAGGTTCCCAAAAGTTCATACCCTCAATTTCATTAGGCAAATATTCCTGCGGAGCATAATGCCCTTCGTAATTATGTGGATAGATATATTCTGCTCCATATCCTAGCTCTTCCATTAAAGATGTAGGAGCATTCCTCAAATGCATTGGAACGGCATAAGGAGGAGCTGTTTTTACGAATTGAAGTGCTTTATCAATGGCGAGATATGCACTATTACTCTTTGGACTACTGGCCAGGTATATAGTAGCTTCTGCTAATGGGATTCTTCCCTCAGGCCATCCAATCTTCTGGACCGCATCAAATGCAGCCTGTGCTATCAATAAAGCATTAGGATTAGCCAGCCCTATGTCTTCGGCCGCTAGTATGACGATTCGGCGGGCAATAAACTTAGGATCCTCCCCACCTGCAATCATCCTCGCGAGCCAATACAAGGCAGCATCTGGATCACTTCCTCTAACACTCTTGATGTATGCCGAAATGATATCATAGTGCATCTCTCCACCTTTGTCATAGACGGCAGGATTTTGCTGAAGGGAATTAGCAATAATCTGGTTCGAAATTACTATCTTATCCTCTACCTTAGCCTCTGGAGTAGTAATCAGCATCTCCAAGATGTTCAATAACTTGCGAGCATCTCCTCCAGCAGCAGCAAATAGTGCCTCACGCTCTTTGATTTCAAACTGATATTCCCGCAGAACAACATCTTCCGAAATGGCTCTCTCAAGCAACTCGTCAAGTGCCTTACTATCCAGGGGCTTTAAGACAAATACTCTACACCGAGATAAAAGAGGGCGTATAACTTCAAAAGAAGGATTCTCAGTAGTTGCTCCTATGAGAGTGACGCTCCCTCGCTCTACAGCATGAAGGAGTGAATCTTGCTGACTCTTGCTGAACCTATGAATCTCATCAATGAATAATATGGGTGTGGCTGCAGAGCCAAATAGGCCTCTTTGATTATCCTCTGCTTGCTGAATGACCTCTCTGACATCCTTAACACCCGACGACACGGCACTGAGGGTATAAAATTTAGTACCCAATTGCTTGCTAATGATGTGTGCAAGCGTAGTCTTACCCACGCCAGGAGGCCCCCAAAGAATAAAGCTCCTTAAGAGACCACTTCGGATCATTTCATACAATGGAGCACCAGGAGCTATAAGATGTTCCTGTCCTACATATTCTTCCAATGTGTTAGGACGTAACCTTTCAGCAAGTGGAGCTAATTGTGCACTCATCTAACTATAGTGAAAAATAGGTTTTGAGTAATCTAACCAATCCATCTTGTAGTGATTTTTTGCCTTCTTCAGAGAAGTGCTTAATACCCATAAACGCCGCATCACTACGATTAAGATATAAGTAGGTCATACCAGCCAAGTAGAGGATGACCTGCTCACGCACCATCTCCTTTTCACTTCCTTTGGGACAGGGTGCAAAGTCCTCGGAGAGTAATTCTACAAGCTGAATATCACGCTTCTGTCCTGTGATATAACCTAGATCAGTACTATCATCAAGTTCCCATAGCAAGAGTTGACGGACTTGATCATTTTCACTAATCCAGTCCAGATATTTCCCTAAAATAAAGCCATATCGCTCAGCCTTATCACTGATATGATCACCAGACTTCATTAATGTAGAAAGATATTTATCAAATCGTGCCGAGTAGGCATGCAGGAGATCTTTGATACTAGAGTACCTTCTCTTCAGTACCTTCATATCCATACGTGACTCTTTAGCTACCATGGTCATCGTAATATCCATCATGTCCACCCTCTTGGAAAGGGTTGTGACGGCATTGAAAATATCTCTCTCAACTTCTTTATTAGTTCTTCTTATTCTCATAAAGGAAACTGATATTATTTATTCGGATGTATGTGTAAGTAAATTTTAGAGATTAATATATTATTGCAAATGCTCAGAATTTAGCTCCTATAAGTGCTCCAAATCTACTCATGTAAAGGTACACAAAATGTTATTTACGGCTAGACTTTCGGTTCTCTAAATGAGCACTTCGCTGGTGTTCCACTGCGTTTAATCTCTTTGAAGCCATTCGCTCTTTATCTGTCACCTGAGAGGAATCTCCTAGGGCTGCTTGTAGCTCGAACAACCTATCTCTATACTGGGCTGCTGAGACAAAGTCCTGTATCTTGGATGCTTCCTCCATAGCCTTCCTCGTAATTTGAATCTGCTCTTCAAGATTATCGGCTTTAAGATAATCAAAGCTTCTCTCTGCCACAGCTGCCTTTTCCTTCTCCAACTTGTACTCCCGAACTGCCTTTGTTTCGATTTGACGACTAGGCCCCGTTAAGTCTAGAATAGATGCACTCTTTTTGAAAATCTGCTTAGGCGTAATGCCATGCTCCTTATTGAAAGCAAGCTGCTTCCGTCGCCTCCTTTTCGTCTCATCAATCGTCATCTGCATACTTGGGGTAACTTTCTTAGCATAAAAAATCACCATTCCATTGATGTTACGAGCCGCTCTACCCGCCGTCTGGGTTAGAGAGCGATGATTACGCAAGAAACCCTCCTTATCTGCATCCAAAATAGCGACTAGTGAAACTTCTGGCAAGTCAAGCCCCTCTCTAAGCAAGTTTACCCCTACCAGGACATCAAAGTCTCCTCGTCTCAGGCCTTCCATAATCTCTACCCTTCGAATCGTAACCACATCACTATGGATATACTCTGTGCGGATCCCCAATTCTGCTAAATGCTCTGAAAGTTCTTCAGCCATTTTCTTCGTCAGAGTTGTCACAAGAGTGCGTTCATTTCTCTCTATTCGAAGATTAATTTCATGCACGAGGTCATCAATTTGATTCTCCTCTGGACGAACCTCTATCACAGGATCAGGCAAACCAGTAGGACGGATAATCTGCTCTACCACTACACCCCCACTCTCCTCCAACTCAAATTCAGCTGGAGTAGCACTTACGTAGATAGTATTATTGGTCAACTGCTGGAACTCCTCAAACATCAAAGGCCTATTATCCAAAGCAGCTGGTAATCTAAATCCATAATCCACCAAATTAGTTTTTCTAAATCTATCACCAGCATACATCCCTCTTACTTGGGGCATGGTCACGTGACTTTCGTCGACAACCAAGAGGAAATCTTTAGGAAAATAATCTAATAAGCAATACGGACGCTCTCCAGCATTTCTACCGTCAAAGTAACGTGAGTAATTCTCAATGCCGTTACAGTAGCCGACTTCCTGAAGCATCGCCACATCATTTGTCACACGCTCATAAAGCCGAGTGGCTTCAATAGTGCGTCCTGTCTTATGGAATAGCTCTACCTGCAATTCCAGATCGTGCTTAATCATCTCTACAGCTCTCATTGTTTGCTCCTTTGTGGTCACGAAGAGATTAGCGGGATAGATATGGACCTCTTCCAAGACAGCCAGCTCTTCGAACGTCAATGGCTGAAAACAACTAATTCGCTCAACCTCATCCCCCCAGAACTCTATGCGATAAGCCATCCCATCATAGCCCTCCACCGCTGGAAATATATCCAAGGTGTCGCCATTATTACGAAACGTACCTGGCTTAAAGACTGATTTATCGTGGATATAATACGCATTGACCAAATCCCTCAAGAGGTCATCACGATTAATGACCTGACCAGACTGTATAATAACCTTCTTAGATGAATAATCCATTGGATTACCCATACCATAGATACAGGATATACTGGCGACGACTATCACATCCCGCCTGCCTGACAAAAGCGAGGCAGTTGTCTTGAGTCGCAACTTCTCAATCTCGTCATTAATAGACATATCCTTTTCTATGTACATATCATTACTAGGCAAGTATGCCTCAGGTTGATAGTAATCATAATAGGAGACAAAATACTCTACCGCATTATTAGGAAAGAATGTTTTAAACTCTCCATATAGCTGTGCAGCGAGGGTTTTGTTATGGCTAAGGATCAGAGTCGGTACATCTAACTCCTTTATGACGTTCGCCACAGTAAATGTCTTACCCGATCCAGTCACCCCCAATAGCGTTTGCTTGGGCTGACCCGAACGGATGCCTTCTGATAATTGTTTGATGGCCTCGGGTTGGTCACCCATAGGCGTATAATTGGCTACTAATTCAAATTTCATATACTACAAAGGTAACTTTATTCATCGAAAAATTGTACCTTTACTATAGGAAAAATGACTCTAATGGCTAGGGATACAAATTTTTAGCCTCTCTGAACTGAAGGCACTCTAATCAAAATTCGTATGATTTAGCCACGACTTCTGATGAAATCTGTTTTTTGAAAAGGAATCGGAAAGAGTCCTACACTTAGACATATCAGATTAGAGCCACCTTTTTCATAGAATAAAAACCATTACATAAGTGAGAATAGAATGAAAAAAAGGATATCCATCTATCAGGTACTACCTCGCCTATTTGACAACCCCAACTGCACCAATGAGCCTCATGGTTCTATCGGGACAAATGGTGTAGGAAAGTTAAACGCTTTTACCGACACTGCTCTTCAAGCTATAAAGGGATTAGGGTGCACTCATATATGGTACACCGGAATCATCGAACATGCTACTAAAACTAAGTTTCAGGGCATCGAGCCTGACCATCCTGATATTGTCAAGGGTGAAGCAGGATCCCCATACGCCATCAAGGACTACTACGATGTGGCTCCTGAATTGGCGACCAATGTAAGCAAACGACACTTGGAGTTCAAACAGCTTATCGAACGCTCTCACGATGCAGGATTAGACGTCATCATCGATTTTGTCCCTAATCACTTGGCACGTCAGTACTATTCAGATTCCAAACCAAGCTATATACATGACTTTGGCGAAGATGATGATACGAGCATCCCTTTTTCTCCACAAAACAACTTCTATTACCTCCCAAGTGAGACACTGACTTTCGGATCATATGTAGAAAGCCCTGCAAAAGCTACTGGGAACAATCAATTCACTGCCCAGCCATCTCATAACGACTGGTACGAAACAGTCAAGCTCAATTATGGGAAAGATTACCAAGACGGAACAGAACACTATACCACACCGCCCAACACTTGGCTAAAGATGTTGGACATACTTACCTACTGGGCTCAAAAAGGTATTGATGGGTTCAGGTGCGATATGGCAGAAATGGTACCTACAGCCTTCTGGAGCTGGGTGATCCCTCAACTCAAGAAGGGGTTTCCACATCTGCTTTTCATCGCCGAGGTCTATCAACCACACTTATACCAAGCATACCTAGCTGCAGGTTTTGATTACCTGTATGATAAGGTAGGTCTTTATGACACCTTAATAGGGGTCATAAAGGGAAAAACATCTACCATAGAAATAGGCAAATCGCATCAAAGCCTAGGTCATATAAATGGGCGTATGCTTCACTTCATGGAGAATCATGACGAACCTCGCCTTGCTAGCGACTTCATCGCACAGTCTGCAGAAAGAGCTTTCCCCGCTATGGCTGTCAGCACACTCATTGATGGAGCTCCGATAATGACCTACTTTGGGCAAGAACTAGGAGAAAAAGGAATGGACGAGGAGGGATTCTCTGGTTTAGACGGTCGAACATCCATCTTTGACTACTGGAGCTTAAAGTCTATGCAACAATGGATAGGTGTCGAAAAAGACTTCTTAGGCACTGCACTATCAACAGAGGCCAAAGCACTAAGAAATAGATACCAAAAGCTCTTACACTTATCTACCTCCCTACCCTCGATTACAGAAGGAAGCTTCTATGACCTTATGTATGTCAACCCTTCTCATGCAGAAAAAGGAGTGTACACCTTCATCCGTAAGAGTAGCCAAGAGATCAGCATAATCTGTGTCAACTTCTCTGAGTCACGCCATACCATTGAGACCCACTTCCCTCCTGAGTTCTTTACCCACTACACACTTGACCCTGCTCAGATTTACCAAGTCACAGAAGAACCCACTGGACTAAGGAGCATCACACAGCTATCCTCTATATACAACTATATCTTTGAAATAGAGCCTTTTGATTACAAAATACACTGCTTATGCCCCATATTATAATCAACGTCCTTTCTTAAATTATCTTAACAATATACTTTTTAACTCATAACCATTTTAGATTGTTACCAATTTTACTACATTTGTCGTGTATTACTAAACTATAACACCCAACCAATAATCTTTTATGCAAAAGTTTAACCTCTTTTGTCTCCTATTCATAGCGACTGCTATGGGGTATATCTTTGTGCCAAATCTATCGGCACAAGAGACAAATAACAAAGTAGTTGTCACAGGCTCTATCGTTGACGACACAGATGCAGAAGTACCCTTTGCCAAAGTCAAAATCAAGCCAAGCCTTGGAGATGGCAGCCAATACTTTGTACAAGTATCGGATAACTTGGGGGCATTCAGAATTGCTCTTCCAGCAGCAGGCAAATACGACATCTCAGTTTCCATGATCGGAATGGACGAATTAAACATGTCATTTGTAGTCCCAAAAGAAAAGTCCAATTATTCTTTGGGTAAGCTCAAACTCAAAGAATCGGCAACCATGCTGGAGAATGTGACCGTAACGGCTACTAAAAAACTGGTGACAGTAGAGGTTGATAAAATCTCATATAGTATCAATGAGGATCCAGAAAGCAAAAGTTCTGACCTGCTAAAGATGTTAAGAAAAGTCCCATTGGTAACAGTTGATGGTCAGGGAAATATCCAAGTCAATGGCTCCAGTAAGTTTATCATCTACAGAAATGGGAAACCAGATAAGATGACCAGTAGCAATCCGAAGGAAGTTCTCAAAAGCATCCCCGCTTCTTCAATCAAAAGCATAGAGGTAATCACTGACCCCGGAGTGAAGTTTGATGCCGAAGGGAGCAGTGCCATCCTTAACATCATCACCGACAAAAACACCTCTCTAGCCGGAGTAGCTGGTACTGCTAGCGTCTCTATTGGAAGCTATGGGAATTTTAATGGAGGATTATATCTGAATGCAAAGGTAGGAAAGTTAGGATTGACTGGAAACATTTTGCACGGTAGATTTGGAGGACGACCTACCGAAAGCTCTACTACTACCTATATTGGGAACAATCATATCTTAAATGATGGAGAAAGCGAAAACAAAGGGTATTACAATATGTTTAATGCCACGATTACTTACGAAATCGACTCCCTTAATCTCTTTTCGCTATCTACTAACGGTATGCCCTATAGAGCTACTATGGATAATAATACCATTGAGCAAAAATGGATCGACGATGTACTCGTTGAGAAAAATAAAAATCAGACCCATTCCTCTTATAATAGAGGTAGCTACTCTATGAACGTTGACTACCAGCACAGCACTAAAAGGGCTGGAGAACTACTTACATTCAGTTACATGTTCGATAGATCCCCTAATAGTAGCGAAAGCAATGTTATTCGAAATGTGCTAGATCTATCGACAGACGAAGTCCTACCCAATACCTTTGGAGAGCAATTATCTAAGACCAACTCGTCCATGAATGAGCACACAGCTCAAATAGATTATACCAGACCTTTCAAGTGGCACTATACGCATAACCTAGAGGCTGGAATCAAATACATCGCTCGTAGATCAGAAAGTACACCAGAGTATTTAATTAGGAATACACCTGATGGCACATTCACACCAGGCTCGCTATTTGGACAACACCTAAACAGTAGCGACCTTGATTATGGACAGGATATCTATGCATTATACATAGCTTGGAGGACCAATTGGAGTCAAAAACTCTCAACCAAAGTGGGCACAAGGGTTGAAAAAAGCACCTTAGACGTAAAGTACAAAGACCTTAAGGATGCTAACTTTACTAAAAGTGAGTTGGACTTTGTTCCACAGGTGAGATTAAGCTACAATATCACACCATTTGACCAAACCTCATTAAACTACAACTTTAGAATACAAAGACCAGGGATCTCTCAGCTGAATCCTTACCGCGACCAGACCAGTGAATTCTGGGTATCGTACGGTAATCCGGATCTGAAGGCACAACGCAATCATAACATTGGATTAACTTACGGACACTTCTCCAGCAAATTCACTATCAATACCTCATTCAACTTCACCTTTAGCAATAATGCCATCCTCTCTTACTCTAAGCAAGACGCAAGCCTACCTGGTGTCATCCAACATACTTACGGTAATCTTGGAAAACGCAGAGGACTCTCAGCCAATGCGTTCATTAACTATACTCCATGGACATGGCTAAGACTTTATATGAATATCAGCGGAAGTAACAATAACCTCTCTAGTAACACCTTAGATGAGACCAAAGACTGGAGCACATTTATTGGTTACACAGGTGGCACATTTACCCTACCCAAGAGCTGGGATCTAAGTTTTTCACTTGGCGGGTATAAGTTCGGTTCCTATCAAATGATTAATGACTTCTCATATTTCACTAGTATTTCTGTAGGAAAGAGTTTATTTAATGACAAGCTTTCACTGTCTCTCGACATCATGGAGCCATTTAGAGATACTATAACAAGGAAGATGCATACTTATGGTGAGGGCTTTGAAACGCATTCGATCAATAAAAATCCAGGTTCTAGAATGTTCAACTTTAGCATCAGATACCGTTTCGGTGAACTCAAAGAACGTATCAAGTCTGTCTCTCGCACCATCAACAATACCGACCTGATGGAAGCGGAGAAAAATCAAGGCAATGCACCTGCGAACACACCGATGTAAATAACATTGTCACGATAGAGTAAAAAAGTACGCTGGACCAGCTTAATGCAGATCCAGCGTACTTTTATCTTATCAGTTCCAAGTTCATTAATCGAACTTCAAGCTCATCTAATCACTATTAGATCGCCATCTCTTTTTGGATTTTTCCCCAGAGGCTAGAGGATGTCTCTACTCTTTGAATCTTTCCATAGGTGGTATGGTAAACCATTGCTGTGCCATTGGAGGCTAACCTACGAATGTCGCCCATTTTTCTACTCATTTTCTTGCCAGATCCCCAAAGCTTTATGTACTTTGAATTTACGTTATCAAGCTGAGCGTAATACTCAGCATCCTCCTGATCCGCGTCTAAGCAAATTGAGTAAACAGGAACTTCAGCATCTCTAGATGGGTTATTACTTACCCATGAATTAACCACTCTCGAGATCGCATCATCTACGGACCATACTACTAATATAGCTTCTGGTTTATCCGAAAATTCAGCTGCGAGATCCCTGCCATCCACCATTATACTTGGTATTTGCTCTCCAGGATTAAACCCCTTATCGGGCTCTGCTGGAAAGGCTCTTCCTGACACCAACATAAGTATGGTGCACGAAATGAGCAGACCAAGCAAGATAGTCTTTTGTCTCATATATGTCAATTTAGTTTACAATATTCCTACAGTCATAGACTTAATACAAGTCATTGACGCAGGCATCCGGGTTTCGGATCTTTATAGAAAACCTCCGCTGAGATTTTCATATTGAACCACAAAGGTAATAATAATTTTTTTACCACAAAATCCGTAAAATCTTTCCACTCAGGGGCTAAATTACATCGGCGACTATCGAAATGAAGTCAATAAGCCTTCACAACTGAAATCACAGAACACATCCCTACATTTACCTATAACCTCTAATCAGTTAAAAAATCATTACCCCAGGCACATCTTATAACGTTTCGTAACACCTCGCCACACAATTAATATATAGTAGTCCCCGACCATACGCATAACCCACTTACAATTAATCGACTACACATCTAAGATACACCTATCAAAAAGCAACAACCCCCTTACATACGATTGCTAAAAAGTACATTTTCGCCTAGACATAGGAAAGAGAAATCCTTCTCATAGGAAAAAATATTTTTCCTATGAGAAAGATAATTGTTTCCTATAGTAAGAAAATCCTAACCATAATTTTTGAGAGCACCCGTCATTTTCATTATCATAAGCTATTCTCATAAAAGAGACTGGATAAAGAGGTATAATGAACAAACAAAAAGCTTGACAAATTGGGGTTTTATTATTACCTTTGCAGCATTATTCCGCGTTGGGTATAGGTAAGCAGCCATATAGTAGGCTCACCCACCGGGTATCACTTTATATAGAAAGGACTATTATAATGTACGGGATCGTAGAGATTCAAGGTCAACAATTCAAAGTGGAGAACGGTCAAAAACTATTTGTTCACCACATCAGAGAAGCAAAAGAAGGAGATACTATCGAGTTTGATCGTGTACTTCTTTTAGATCAAGGGAATGATGCTGTAAAGATCGGTGCACCAACTATCGACGGTGCTAAGGTTGTTTGCGAAGTACTTAAGCCTATTGTAAAGGGCGAAAAAGTACTTATCTTCAAGAAAAAGCGTCGTAAAGGTTATCGTCGTCTTAAGGGACACAGACAACAGTTTACACAACTCGCTGTAAAGGAGATTTTAGGTTAATCCCTTGTTATCAGAATTTATTATCGTATCCTTTTTTCATAAATAAGGAATCGAGGTAATTCTAAGTTTTTGAATGAGTTTAGACTAAGGAAAGGAAAAAGAAATGGCACATAAAAAAGGTGTAGGTAGTTCAAAGAACGGTCGTGAATCGGAAAGTAAACGACTTGGCGTTAAGAAATTTGGTGGTTCAGCTGTAAAGGCTGGTAACATCATTGTTCGTCAGCGAGGCACAAAGCATCACCCAGGTGAAAATGTAGGTATGGGAAAAGATCATACCCTTTACGCACTTGTTGATGGTGTAGTTGTTTTCAAAACCACTCGAGGCGATAGATCATATGTTTCTGTAGAAGCATAAGGTAATTATTTGCCTTACGTCGTATCATCTACTTATTTTTTCAGCAACAGATGTACTGAAGATTCAAAATGAGTAGCAAATATTCTAAAGAGGCTCTCAAGTTTTATCTAAGTTATTCAAAATACTTGGAGAGACTTGTGAGCCTCTTACTTTATAGTTAATGATTGAGATACATGTATTATAGGAGATTTTGGTTTATAATAGTGCTTATCATACTGGTAAGTTTCACATCTTGTACCACCAGTCGGTATTCCTCTAGTCAGGTTTATCTCCCAAGCAATAAGGAAGTTTCGATGGCTGACCTAGCCTCTGCTTTGTCAAAAGAATTGGATATAAATATTCATGAAGTAGAGGATGACCTAGGGCTATATGCATTTGTAGCCGATTGGATTGGAACGCCTTATAGGTTTGGCAGTAACTCTAAAAAAGGAACGGATTGCTCTGGTTTCGCATACCTTCTGTATTTAGATGTATATGACATTAACATCAGCAGATCATCGTCATCTTCTCTCATGGGTAAATCTCAAAGAGTTAGTAGAAACAATCTTCAAGAAGGTGACTTGGTGTTCTTCAACATTAATAATAGGCGTGGTGGGAGAGCCTCGCATGTGGGGGTGTATCTCAAAGATGATAAATTTGCCCATGCCTCTACGAGACAAGGCGTTATCATCTCCAGCCTTAATGAGCCTTATTACAAAAGGACATACATTGGAGCAGGGAGGATAAATAAATGATCTCAATTAAATCAGCTTTGCCTAAGTCTGAACCAAAGCTCGTGCTCTTTGATATGGATGGAATACTCTTTGACACGATGCCCATCCATACATGGTCTTGGAAAAAAGCGTGCGATGAGTATGGGATTCAAGCCGAAAGAGATGAATTCTACTTATATGAAGGGATGAGAGGTATAGATACTATTAATAAGCTATACCATAGGACTTTCGGGGAATATCCTAGTGAAGAAACTAATAGAGAGATATACCAGAGAAAAACGCAACTCTTCCTAGAGTCAAAAGATCATAGCGTCAACAGAATCCCAGGCACACTTGAACTTATAAAATTTCTAAAGGAGCAACGCAATTGTGAGATAGCAGTAGTCACCGGAAGTACGAAGATGAATGCATATCCACGAGTGGAGAAGTTCTATGGCACACTGATACCGCCTGAATTAATCATCACAGCTGAAGATGTCACTAACGGTAAGCCACATCCAGAACCATACCTGAGAGGGATGCAACTTTTTCAACGCACGCCAAGCGAAACGCTAGTCGTAGAAAATGCACCATTGGGGGTTCGGTCGGCAGCATCAGCTGGGGCTTTTACCATAGCCATCACAACGGGACCTATACACCAGATGGTACTTAGAGAAGAAGGTGCCAACCTTATTTTTCCAAATATGAAATCTCTTCAGATATGGTGGAGCCAAATCTTTCCTATTTAAGTATTTCCCAAAGAGAACGCAAGTTGCTTAACTCTCTTAGGATGAAAAAACATCGGGAGCAGTTGTCTCTCTTTATCGCAGAGGGGGAGAAAGTGATCGAACAGCTATTATTCAGCTTCGAGCTGGAGCTACTACTAGTTAATGAATCTGTGGATCCATCCAGTACGAACCTGCTCAATCAGATCTCTTCTGAAAAAATCAGATCAATAGAGTCTAAGCTTATGAGAAATCTCTCTGAGCTAGAAAGCCGGCATGACTTCATCGCTATTTTCAAGAAAAAGGAGTCCCCTACTCTTCCGACTAAAATAAATGACCTTTGCCTAGGGCTGGAGGCCTTACAAAACCCTGGAAATATGGGGACTCTCATTAGGCTATGTGATTGGCTGGGTATCAAATCAATATTGTGTAGCAAGGGCTGTGTAGATCCTTACAGTCCTAAAGTAGTCCAAGCGACAGCAGGAGCTCTTGGAAATGTTACCATTTATCAAGATATAGACTTTCCCCAACAGCTTCCACTACTTTTTGATCAAGTCGTTGGCACAACATTAAGTGGATCAAATCACTTAGACTATACTCCGCCTTCAGACTCCACAATCATACTCTTTGGCAATGAAGGTAACGGACTTTCAGATAAAACCCTGTCGATTTGTAAGGAAAATTTATCTATATTTCCTGCCAAGAGTACTATTAGTGAATCACTAAATGTTTCACTTAGTGCAGCAATACTATTAAGTCATCTTAAACAACAAACAAACTCATGAAAAAAATACTCACCTTACTTTGTTTGATCCTAATGGGAATAACTTCATCCACTAATGCACAAAATGTCGAAAAACAAGTAAAGTTTGTAACTAATAAAGGCAGCTTTACTATAAAGCTATTCAACGAGACTCCATTACATAGGGACAACGTCTTGATGCTAGTAAAAGAAGGGGCATACAATAATCTTACGTTTCATAGAGTGATTCCTAATTTCATGGTCCAGGCTGGTGGTGGCATGAGACACAATGATAGCAAAGGCCTGGAATCGCTAATGGAGAGACATAGCAAAAAGATACCCAATGAGATTAACTACCCTAAGTTATTCCACAAAAGAGGGGCTGTAGCAGCTGCTCGTGTATCTAATGAAGTAAACCCAAATAAAGAGAGTGACCCTATTCAGTTTTACGTAGTTGTTGGGCAGTACTATCTCGAAAGTGAACTCACTCAGATGGCTAAACAGAGCGGAGTAGAGATGAGTGAGGACATTGTCAAAACTTATATGACTCAAGGAGGCTCACCTCACCTAGATAATGAATATACCGTCTTTGGAGAGGTGATTGACGGGTGGAAAACCATCGAGAAGATTCAGAAAGTAGAGACTGACTCCTCTGACGAACCAACGAAGGAGATCTTCATCAAGTCTGCCGAGATTTTGAATTAATATATTTCGTATAAAGACTTATTTTTTCTCCAAGAAGATGGTATAGGTCTCCGACTCAAGTCTTAGTTTTCCCTTCCATACACTATACTCAAAGTGGAGCTCTGTTAACTTTTCAGTTGATGGCACAGGAAAGAAGTGCGGCTTATTTTCGTTCGCCTTCAAGGTCATTTGATCTCTATCAAATGAGACATTACCATAACCCATACGGCTGACACTAACAGCCCCTTCTCTCTGATAACCAACTGAATATATCACGTTGGAAAAGTCCCAATACGGCACAGCTCCTTTAGGGATAGGTATCTCAATGCCAGAGTTATTATCTATCCTTACCATTCTCCACGTACCATCTATAGGCGATGGGGAAGTGTATTTATCACAAGAAGCTAATATGAAACACATTAGCAACACGGAACACAAATAAAGTTTTTTCACAATTATATATTTAATTCGTTATCTTTAATATTATTGGTTACTGCTCTTATTCAACAAGAGATAATCCTAATCAGTTATATTTTTCTTTCACAGCAAATATCAACTAATTAGGACTATCTTAAAGTATTATTATAACTTTATCAATCTCAAGAAGAAGAGGAGAATAAAAATCAATAGTGTGTCTTAATAGGAGTTTTACGATTTTTATTAACCTCTTTGAGGTTAGCAGAATTAGCAGGTGCGTTATTCTTTGGCGATGGTGCTGATTTTAACCCTGACATGAACTCCTGAACCTTTGGAAGCTCTTCTCTAATGGCTTTGATACGTTTTTCATCAGCAGGGTGTGTACTAAGGATATCTTGAGTACTTTTACTTCCTCTAGACATATTCATCCAAAACTTCTCAGCCTCTGTATAATCATACCCAGCGATAGCCATGAGGTAAAGCCCAATCTTATCCGCTTCATACTCATGCTTACGACTGTAAGGTAAAGAAAAAAAGACCTCACTACCCACATTATATAAAATACCCGATACCTGCTGGGTAACAGCAGAACTGCCACTAAGGAGCATCCCTAAAGCATTGGCCCCATACTGGCGTACGATCTGCTGACTCATGCGCTCATTAGCATGCTTAGCTAATGCATGTGCTACCTCATGAGACATCACGGTAGCTAACTGTGCATCATTTTCGGCCACGGGCAAAAGCCCTTCATACACTACAATCTTACCACCTGGCATACAAAAGGCATTAACATCATTGGAGGCAACTAAGTTAAACTCCCAGTGGAACTTCTCTACCTCTGCAGCCATGCCGGTTGATCTCAAGTATTGCTCTGTGGCATTCGCTATCCTCTGACCAATCTCCCGTACACGATTAGTTTGAGTCTTATTCTTGCTGACTTTCGCCTGCTTCATAAACGTTGCATACTGAGATGAACTGGCACTCAATATGGCATCATCTGGAACTAAGTTCAATTGCGATCGACCTGTTAATGCAACAGATGAGCAAGAACTCATTCCTATGGTTATCAATATAATTGATACTATATAATTAAATCTCTTCATAATCTAGTTCTCTAATAATTAATTTCTATATTTGACTTTCGATACTCAAAAGTATCTATTTTAATTGAAAGTCACCATATATTTGGAAGCAGATTGACCAACAAAGTCAAAAGCATCGTTATGAAACCATACAAAAGAAGAAGTCTATACCAGTATAAATTTATTAGGAAAATTCGATATGGAAGAGGTCACGGAGTCCACTCGCCTCTCGCCTTTCAAATCATACAGAATGTCATACAACCATATGGAAGATATTATGCTGAAGATGATTATTGGATAAAGGATAATGAACTGCTACTATTCAGAATGATTGCGAGAAGAAACCCTCAGACACTACACGTCATATCAGATGAAATGATCAATACAGATATGCTATTGGTGGCAAAAAGCGATCTATGTATTGTGAATAATATAGATCAATGTAGTCATAGATCATTACTATATACCGATAAAGCAGAGGTAGCTATAAACTTTTGTAACAAATGCAAAGGAGACATTATACTCACTAGAATCCGTGAAAATAGCTCAAGTGAAAAGAAATTCGAAAAGTTTATATCAAATATTAAGTCAGGTATTGTTATTGATCTATATGACACCGCACTCTTTGTGTATATTAACGATGTTGTGTATCTTTATCGGAGTACAAAAAAGTAATTTTTTTAGAGCAATAACACATGAATGAGAATAATATAAAGAAAAGTCGCCTCTACACAAAGGGTGGCGATAAAGGTATGACTTCATTAGTCAGTGGCAATAGAGTATCAAAGGCATCTCAACGTCTAGAAGCATATGGAACTGTGGATGAACTTAACTCAAATATAGGCCTATTAAGAGCTACGCTTCCTAAAGAAGTTGATCAGGATGATATCTTAGCTATGATACAGAATAGGCTCTTCTCTGCAGGATCATATCTAGCGACGGACAATACCGTAAAGATGGATTTTGAAATCCCTTGTGGGATTAGCTTTGATGACATTAAAACCTTAGAGAAAGAGATTGACACCCTGGATGCAGCCTTACCCAAGCTGAATCTTTTTATCATTCCAGCAGGAGGAATGGCTACAAGCGTAGCGCATATTTGTAGGACTGTCACACGCCGCACCGAAAGAAATATCTATAGATTATTGGAAGTAGATGAAAATGCTGAAGTAATTGAAGAGGTTCGCCTATTTTTCAATCGTCTCAGTGACTATTTCTTCATTTTGGCAAGGACTCTAGCTCGTGCTGAAGGTGGTGCTGAAGTTACTTGGGAAAGCCCTAAGAAGTAACATTTCTTCCAAACTTTAGTTTCTATTGACAGACGAAAAAGAGGAGATCTCGATTTCCTCTTTTTCATATATTTAGAAACTACACAACCTATTCTTTGAGCCTCATTCTACACTGAACATCTCTAGGATGAACAGAGATATATTTATGCCAACATGCGTCCTGATTTTTTTGAATAGGAATCGTGAAAAGTTTTGACTAATCAACAATTTGTTTTCCTCGCTTCAGTTTTCCTTTCTAAGAATAATTAATGTGATCGCTGAAAATTAAGTATATTTGCACCATTATTATAACAAGCCAATTATTGATAATGAATAACATAACTATCACTCTGCCTGACGGGAGTACAAAATCATACGAACAAGGGGTTACTGCACTAAAAGTAGCAGAAGACATTAGCCCTAGACTTGCTAAAGAGGTCTTAGCAGCGACTGTTAATGGTAATGTAGTAGATCTCACACGCCCCATCAATGAGGATGCGAACCTTACTCTTCATAAATGGGATTCCCCAGAAGCAAAACACGCTTTTTGGCATACAAGTGCTCACTTGATGGCCGAAGCTCTTCAAGAGCTGTATCCTGGGATAAAGTTTGGTATTGGGCCTGCGATAGATAATGGATTTTACTATGATGTGGATCCTGGTGAAGGGGTACAAATTAAGGAGTCAGATCTTCCGACTATAGAGAAAAAGATGAAAGAGCTAGTATCTCGAAAAGAGGAACTAGTTCGGAAAAGTATCTCCAAGGAGGATGCACTCAATTTCTGGAATTCAAAAGGTGATGAGTATAAGGTTGAGTTAATTACTGACCTTGATGATGGTACAATCACTACATATACACAAGGAGGATTTACTGATCTTTGTAGAGGTCCTCACCTACCCACAACGGCCCCTATTAAGGCAATAAAATTGCTCAGTGTAGCTGGAGCTTATTGGCGTGGTGATGAAAGCAGAAGACAGCTCACCCGAATCTACGGCATCACCTTCCCAAAGAAGAAGATGCTTGACGATTACCTAGAGCTACTAGAGGAAGCAAAGAAAAGGGATCACAGAAAGATTGGCAAGGAACTAGAGCTCTTTACTTTTTCACAAAATGTTGGAGCTGGCTTACCTCTATGGCTACCAAGAGGAGCACAACTAAGAGCTCAGCTGGAGGACTATCTAAAAAAGATCCAAAAAGCATACGGCTATCAGTCCGTAATTACTCCACACATTGGACACAAGAATCTATATGTCACATCTGGGCACTATGCAAAGTATGGCGAGGATTCATTCAGACCAATTACGACTCCACAAGAGGGAGAGGAGTTCATGCTAAAACCAATGAATTGCCCTCACCACTGTGAAGTATATAAGTCCAAGCCTCACTCATATAGAGATCTACCTGTCCGACTTGCAGAGTTTGGTACAGTGTACCGATACGAGCAAAGTGGTGAACTTCATGGATTAACTAGAGTAAGAGGATTCACCCAAGATGATGCCCACCTATTCTGTCGTCCTGACCAGATAAAGGAGGAGTTCATAAAGGTTATGGATATTATTTTTATTATATTCAAAGCCCTGAACTTCAATGATTATGAAGCTCAGATTTCACTCAGAGACCCTGACAATAGGTCTAAATACATCGGGAGCGATGAAAACTGGGAGCGAGCAGAGAGAGCTATTATAGAAGCCTGCGAGGAAACAGGGCTGAAAGCTGTCGTTGAATATGGAGAAGCAGCGTTCTACGGTCCTAAGCTTGACTTTATGGTAAAGGATGCATTGGGTAGAAAATGGCAATTAGGAACAATTCAGGTAGACTACAACTTACCTGAACGCTTCGAGCTCGAATACATGGGCGAAGATAACCAAAAACATCGTCCAGTAATGATTCACAGAGCACCATTTGGCTCTATGGAGCGATTTGTGGCCGTCCTCATTGAGCATACCGCTGGTAAATTCCCACTCTGGCTAGCCCCAGATCAGGTCGTTATCTTACCGATCTCGGACCGCTTCAATGATTACGCATATCATGTTATGAAGGAACTCAGCAAGAAGGACATCCGTGCATCGGTCGATGATCGTAGCGAAAAGATTGGTAGAAAAATCCGCGATAATGAACTGATGAGAATACCTTACTTACTGATTGTAGGAGAAAACGAAGCTCAAAATGGTACCGTTTCTGTAAGAATTCAAGGAGAAGGTGACCAAGGTTCAGAAGAAATTAGTATCTTTGCTGACCGAATACTCTCACAAGTGGATTCAGAAATGAATGCATGGCGTTATGAGAAGGAGGAAAAATAAGGATAGTAGTAATAATTATTATATCAGGAAACAATAAAAAAATAGATTTATCACCTACGAAAATACTGAATGGCGAATTTTAGAAGACAACAAAGAAATCAAAATAGTAATAAGGATAACGAACCTGATCTTCGTATTAACGAGCGAATTCGTGCTAGAGAAGTACGCTTGGTCGGAGACAATGTTGAACAAGGCGTTTTTCCAATTGCAGAAGCCCGCAGAATTGCTGACGAGCTAGACTTGGATCTAGTGGAGATCTCTCCTAATGCAGAGCCACCAGTATGTAAGGTTTTAGATTATCAGAAGTTTGTTTACCAACAAAAGAAGAAAGCCAAAGAGCAGAAACAGAAACAAGCAAAGGTCGTATTAAAAGAGGTTCGTTTCGGACCACAAACAGACGATCACGATTACAATTTCAAGCTTAGACACGCTATTAGTTTCCTCGAAGATGGAAATAAGGTTAAAGCTTTTGTATTTTTCCGTGGACGCTCCATAGTATTCAAGGACCAAGGTGAGTTACTCCTGCTGCGCTTTGCAAGCGACTTGGAAGAGTACGCCAAAGTTGACCAAATGCCCTTACTTGAAGGTAAAAGAATGACCATGTTATTCTCTCCTAAAAAGGGCGTGGTGAAAAAGAAATAAGAAAACAACCGACGAATGTGGTGCAAACCATTGAAGTCACTTTTAATAACTAAATAATTTTTGACTGGAATGCCTAAGATGAAGACTAATCCCGGTGCTAAGAAGAGATTTACTCTCACCGGATCAGGTAAAATCAAACGCAAACATGCTTACAAAAGTCACATTCTAACCAAGAAGACTAAAAAGCAGAAACGCCACTTAACTAACTCCGGACTTGTAGACAAGGCCAATAAGGGAGCAGTAAAGAAGTTGCTAGCAATTGGTTGATATAGTTGGATGACAACTTTTGAGAATTAAAGCAAATTGAGATTTTTATAACAGGATGTGGATGCTCAACATCAAAGTGCTAAGTTTAGCTTTCTAAAGATAGAAGATAGACAGCCGCTCACATCCAAAAGATTTTTAGAAAAATGCCAAGATCAGTTAATCACGTCGCTTCAAGAGCGAAGAGAAAAAAGATTCTAAAGCTTACCCGTGGTCAGTTCGGTGCACGTAAAAATGTGTGGACCGTTGCCAAGAACTCATGGGAAAAGGGACTTACCTATGCTTACAGAGACAGAAAGACCAAGAAGCGTAACTTCCGTGCTCTATGGATACAGCGTATCAATGCTGCTGCACGCCAAGAAGGGATCTCTTATTCTAAGCTAATGGGCTTACTTAAGGCTAAGGGAATTGAAATAAATAGAAAGGTCCTTGCAGACCTTGCTATGAATCATCCTGAAGCATTTAAGGCTATTGTAGATCAAGCTCGTGCTTGATAGTAGTAGCACACTGAATAAAGTTACATCGTAACTTAAGATGATATGAGACTCCTGGTACATTATTGTACTGGGAGTCTTTTCTTATAAGGGTTCATCAAAGGGCATAAACTATCTGAGATAATATTCTTATATTTGTAAAAGTATTTACCCCATGATTACATTGATATAATGAAGAATAAAGAGGAACTAAGAAATAACTTATCAATATATAACACTCGCACTCGTAAGTACGAAATATTTAAGCCCAAACAGTCTCCTTTCGTTGGGATGTACGTATGTGGTCCCACTGTTTATGGAGATGCACACTTGGGGCATGCTCGCCCTGCCATTACATTCGACCTACTCTTTCGCTACCTCAAGCATCTTGACTATAAGGTGCGCTATGTTCGTAACATTACCGATGTGGGTCATTTAGAACATGATGCAGACGATGGAGAAGACAAGATTGCAAAAAAAGCAAGGCTAGAGCAGATCGAGCCCATGGAAGTGGTACAGTACTATCTCACAAGGTACCACAAAGATATGGACCTATTAAACGTACTTCCCCCATCCATTGAACCGATGGCGAGTGGTCATATCATTGAGCAGATCGAACTCGTTCAGGAGATCCTTAATGCTGGATACGCCTATGAATCCCAAGGCTCTGTTTACTTCGATGTAGAAAAGTACAATAAAGATTATCGCTACGGCATCTTATCTGGACGCAATATAGATGATATGCTGGAGCAGACTCGAGAGCTTGATGGTCAGGACGAAAAAAGAAGTGCGATAGACTTTGCTTTATGGAAAAAAGCCAAGCCTGAACACATCATGCGCTGGAACTCACCTTGGAGCAAAGGGTTCCCAGGCTGGCACTGCGAGTGTACAGCGATGGGACGAAAATATCTAGGGGATGGATTTGACATCCATGGAGGAGGTATGGATCTTATTTTTCCACATCACGAATGCGAAATAGCACAAGCTGTAGCGTCAGAGGGTAAGGAGATTGTCGATTATTGGATGCACAATAATATGATTACCATTAATGGCCAAAAGATGGGCAAAAGCCTTGGTAATTTCATCACCCTCGAAGAGTTCTTTGAAGGCTCTAATAAGTTGCTTGATCAAGCTTATACACCGATGATGATACGCTTCTTCATATTACAAGCACACTATCGCTCTACAGTGGACTTTAGCAATGAAGCCTTACAGGCATCAGCGAAGGGATTGGATCGTCTTATGGATGCTTATTCAGCACTAAATACACTAACCGCAACGTCAAGCAATGTCGAAGAATTGCCAGATTACTTCGCGTCTTGCTATGCTGCACTTAATGAGGACCTTAATAGCCCTAAGGTTATTGCAGAACTATTTGATGCTACCCGAAAAATCAATCAAGCAAAAAATGGCGAAATAGGATTATCTGCGGAGCAAATTACAGAGCTAAAGGATCTATTTGATACCTTCCTATTTGAAATCCTCGGGATGCTACCTTCAGGAGCTTCTGAGTCCAGTGCTCATACCGAAGCCTTTGGAAAAGCAATGGATCTGCTACTAGAGATCCGCCAAGGAGCTAAGGAAGCCAAAGACTGGGCAACCTCTGATAAGATACGTGATGAGCTGAAAAAGATTGGCTTTGAAATCATGGACACCAAAAGCGGTGCCGAATGGAAACTACCTTAAATATTATTATAGAGGCTTAGAAAAGATGGAGGAGATGTCTGGGAAATCAGTATCTCCTCCAATCCTATGATACTGGCTCGAAACCCCCTACTCCAAAAATAGAGAATAACCATGAAATCTATGGTTGTTATGATTTAATTAGTTATTTTTGTAGGGAGCCTACGATACCAGTAGGATGATGGCTTTTCAAGCTCATACACAGATTATACATAACCATTTAATATTTCAATAATAATGAGAAAAGACGAGAAGATTTTCGATTTAATTGCTCAAGAAAAGGAACGTCAAATTAACGGACTAGAGCTAATCGCTTCTGAGAACTTTGTAAGCGATGAAGTACTTGCTGCTATGGGTAGCGTTATGACCAATAAGTATGCTGAAGGTTACCCTGGTAAAAGATACTATGGCGGATGCGAAATTGTGGACCAGTCAGAACAATTAGCTATCGACCGACTAAAGGAAATTTACGGATGTGTATGGGCTAACGTACAACCTCATTCAGGTGCACAAGCTAATAATCCAATCTACCTAACCGTACTTAAGCCTGGTGATACATTTATGGGATTGAACCTTGACCACGGTGGTCACCTCACTCACGGTTCTCCTGTAAATAGTTCAGGTATCCTCTACAATCCTATTGCTTATCAGCTTAAGAAAGAAGATGGTAGAGTAGATTATGATCAGATGGAAAGAGATGCACTTAAGCACAAACCCAAGCTAATCGTAGGTGGTGGTTCTGCTTATTCTCGTGAATGGGATTACGCTCGTATGCGTGACATTGCAGATAAGGTTGGTGCTATTCTCTGGATTGATATGGCTCACCCAGCAGGTTTGATCGCAGCAGGACTGCTTGAGAACCCTGTTAAGTACGCTCACGTAGTCACTTCTACTACCCACAAGACTCTTCGTGGTCCTCGTGGCGGTATTATCATGGTAGGTAAGGACTTCGAAAATCCATGGGGTAAGAAGACTAAGAAAGGCGTAACACGTACATTCACTTCTCTTCTTGATTCTGCTGTGTTCCCAGGACTGCAAGGTGGTCCTCTCGAGCACATCATTGCAGCTAAGGCTGTAGCATTCCACGAAGCCCTTGATCCTTCATTCAAGGATTACCAAAAACAGGTTAAGGCTAATGCTAACACTATGGCTCAAACATTCATGGAACTTGGTTATAAAGTTGTATCCGATGGTACTGACAACCACTTGATGCTCATCGACCTTCGCAAGAAATTCCCAGATCTTACAGGTCGTGTAGCTGAGACTGTACTAGGTCAGGCACATATTACCATTAATAAGAATATGGTACCATTTGATGACCGTTCTGCATTCCAGACTAGTGGTATCCGTGTAGGTGCTCCTGCTATCACCACTCGTGGTGTAAAGGAAGAAGAAGCTAAGGCCATCGTTAAGTTGATCGACCGTGTACTTTCTAATCCAACTGATGAAGCTCTTCATAAGAATGTAGCTATGGAAGTTAAGGAAATGATGAGCAAGCACCCTCTTTTCGCTTGGTAATCAACCTAAACTATCTATATAAAAAGGAGCAGACTTCTATTGAGGTCTGCTCCTTTTTATATTGAAAGAATAATTAAGAGCTCCTATCCACTGGGATAAACGTGACTGTGGGTAGTGTCCCCAAAAGTGTGTACGGCAGAATGCGTCTCTGAAAAGGGTAGTGTCCCCAAAAGTGTGTACGGCAGAATGCGTCTCTGAAAAGCAAACCTACATATTTTTTCGCTTTGTTTTCCATAAACATTAAAGATAGACCAATAAAGAATTAAGGCAAGGCTGTCGTAGCACCGCGGAGACACCGCCTTGCCGTATTCTTTTAGGTTGATATCTTTGTGTTGGAAAATAAAGCACATTGTTGTTATTTACTTTTCATTGTTCTTCCTAAGTCCAAGAGTTAGATCTCCTATTCTTTTCTTCAGATAGTTTGCATTGATTGCAATACTACCTATCAAGTGTAGAGCGGATTCTACGCTAGGTAATGCACATTTATATCGAGCCCCTTTCTTTACCTGTCTATTGAAGCGTTCTATCCAGTTAGTACTATGAATGTACTTGCGAACACTGACGTCGTATTTTAGGTATGTGAAGTAATACTCTATCCTCTGACCGTTAGCTATTTTTGTGAGAAAAGGATAGCTCTTACGCCATCTGAACGCAAAGTTTTTAAAGCTCTCTAGGCCATCTAAAGGTGAGCTTCTTGAGCCGTCTTTACTAAAGACCTCCTGTAGATCACTTGCGATGGCTGACTTATCTCGAGGGCGTATCTTTCGAGTTATTTCTCGCTGTAGATGCACCGTGCAGAGCTGGACTTCCACTTCTGTAAAGTGCTCACGTGCAACCTCTTCAATGTTATTCAACCCGTCTGAAATGATTAGTCCTACCTCTTCGAGTCCTCGGCTTTTTAGATCCTCAAAAAACTCGCCCCAGATGCCGCTTCCCTCTGTTGGATTATTATAGACACCCACGATGTCTCGACGTCCTTCGCTATCTAAACTCATCACTACAAAAAATGCCTCCTTGCTCACACTTTCTCCTCTCCGTACAGGAAGATATGTAGCATCGATAACAAGTGCCTCTAAAGTCCTCGGTAGACGTCTTTGACGCCACTCTTCTACTGCTTCTTGGGTCGATAAGGAGAGACGATTGATTTGACTCGTACTATAACGTTTACCATACAAACGCTCGAATACTCCAGAGATATCCTCCATCGTATTACCGCAGCTATATAGATAACCTGCTAGTTCTCCCATCTCTTTCTCTTGATCTTTGAGAACGCCTAAAATCAAGGGCATGAAGCCCTGCTGTCGAGTTCGGGGTACTCGTAATTCTAGCATATTACCACTCGCAAAGATGCGACGGGGGCGGTATCCATTGCTCACATCGCCACTATCTTCTTTATACAGTTCCCTCTCCCCTTGCATCGCTATTTCGATGATTAACTCCATTAAACGACCAACTCCATTTGGCTCTGTCATCACGTTTGATAGAATTTCCTTAAATTGCATTTGTGTAAGTCTCATCTTCTTGTTTATCTTTTGTTTTTAACTTTTCAAAGATAACATTCTTGGGACTTACACACTTTTTGGGGACAGTATCTGACTGTGAGTCTTGGATTCTTTTGGGCAACAAAGATATTGTGACCGCTTTCATCATGATAAATATCAATCCCATTCCTTATCCAACTAATAATTCGAAACTAAAACCACTAATAATCAAAGAGACACTATAAAAAATCAAAAAAAACACCGAAAGATAACAAAGACACCATTAGCTTGTACTAGATTACATATTATTTGTAGTACATTTATAAAGTATTAATTATTAAAGCAATCATTATGAATAAAATATTTGAGAATGTCGATCTTGACAAACTAACTAGAATGCTGGCAATAAAAAAAGAATTTGACAATGGTCATATTTCTTTAGAAGACGCCAAGAAAAGAATGAAAGAGGAAGTCGGGAAAATCTCGCCTGAAGAATATGCTGCGTCAGAACAACTTCTTAAGGAAAATAACCCCGATGAGTGCCGAAATGAAAACGTCAGAACAATGCTAGACATTTTCGATGGACTCATCCCTGAGACTCAAATAGAGCTCCCTTTTGGTCATCCAATTGATGCATACAAAAGAGAAAACATTGAACTTGAAATACTTCTTGCTACAGGAGAGAGCATTTGGGATCAGGAGTTTATTAAAAATCAGTGGTTGGAACTAATGGAGAAAATCATGCTCTATAAAGTCCATTTTTCTCGTAAACAAAATCAACTCTATTCTATATTAGAAAAGAAAGGTTTTGACAGACCCACCACTACGATGTGGCCCTACGATGACGCGATAAAGGAGGAGATGAATTCAGCGATGCAAGCTCTTCAGAATGATGACTTATCAGGATTTCGTTTCGCTTATCGTGAGATGACTATAGATCTCCGTGATCTTATGGCTAAAGAAGAATTAATCCTATATCCTACATCTCTAAAACTCATATCCGAAAATGAATTTGAGGAGATGAAATCTGGAGATAGAGAGATTGGCTTCTTCATGATAGATATGCCTGAATATATTCAATCCCCAAAAACAGATAAGGAAGATAAAGAAGGATTTGTAGATGAGCTATCCTCTTTACTCCAAAAGTATGGATTGGGAGGGAAAACGACATCCAACGAAGTATTAAATGTCTCAGAAGGTCAATTAACCTTAGAGCAAATCAACCTTCTCTTTCGCCATTTACCCGTAGATATCTCCTACGTTGATGAGAATGAGATCGTTAAGTTTTATACAGACACACCACATAGAGTTTTTCCACGTAGTAAGGGAGTCATTGGTAGAGAGGTCCGAAATTGTCATCCCCCTAAGAGTGTCCACCTAGTAGAGGAAATCATTGAAAAGTTCAGGACTGGAGAAAAAGATAGCACGGACTTTTGGATCAATAAACCAGGGATTTTCATTTATATCAAATACGTAGCAGTCAGAGACGAGCATGGAACATTCAGAGGAGTACTGGAAATGATGCAGGACTGTACGCGTATCAGAGAAGTTGAAGACTCGAGGACCTTACTAACATGGGATGAGGAGCAAAAAGAACAAAAGAAACAAGACCAAGTAGATCCCTCTACGAGTAATTCTCAAAGTGAAATAAGTGACGATGTCACGGCTAAGACAAAGCTGAAAGAGCTACTGAATCGCTACCCTCAGTTGATTCATGACTTACCAAAGATTGACGAAAAGTTCAAAATGCTCAACACTCCGATTGCTAAAGTTATTCTACCTAAAGCAACCATTCAGATGATGAGTCAACGTGCGGACATTCCATTGGATAAACTCATCAAGAAGATAAAAGGGTTGATTGATAACTATAAAAATTAAGATCTTAATAGTTCACTATATACCCCCCAAAAAAACACTATAGGGACTTTAAATAGTTCCTGTAGTGTTTTTTATCTGTCTGAGCATTAAAATAATCTGTTCACACATGGCACATTGAATGTATTTGTTATTGATATTAATATTAACCAAAACCTCCAACAAATTGTAAATAGCATATCTTCCAAACTTACTAATGGCATGCTATTTCTAAAAGGAGTTAGACGAATAAAATCTCCGATACGCAACATTCATTAATCTGATCGAATTAAAAGGACTTTCATGGCTTTTTCTTATATTTACTGAAAAGCATGAACTATACAATGAATAAGAAATGACATTACAAATATGAATAAGGGAAGATTAGAAGCCTTTAGCGATGGTGTACTGGCCATCATTATAACCATCATGGTGCTTTCTATGAAAACGCCAGAGGATGTTACTTTGTCAGCCTTATACCCGGTCATACCAGTATTTATGAGTTATTTATTGAGTTACATATACATCGGGATATACTGGATTAATCACCATCATATCATGCAAGTGACCGAGCGAATAGATGGTAAAATTCTTTGGGCTAATCTCCATCTGTTATTCTGGTTGTCACTTATTCCTTTTAGTACAAGCTGGGTGGGACAAAATCACCTTTCAGCTCTCCCTGTGGCAGTATATGGATTTGTACTATTTATGTCAGCAATTTCATTTAGATTACTTGAAATGGCTCTAATCAAATGTCACGATAGTGATTTCCCGTTGCGAAGTTTGCATAGCGGCGGAAAGAAAGAAAAGTGGTCTATCATTATCTACTTCATATCTATACCCTTGGCGTTTGTATCCGTATGGGGTTCCATCATTGCCTACTTCGGACTGGCATGCTGGTGGCTGATCCCAAGTAAAGAGCTAGAAAAGGAAATGGACGGACGTGACTCTCTCTGATGTAGCGATACACACCATAGCTCGTCTAATAACCAAGGCTAAATAAAACTCCAAAAGCAACTTTTGAAACGTCTTATTAAAGGGAGAGAGATGTTTACTATGAGTAAGCATTAGAAACAATTAAAATATCATTAAGCATTAGATAAATATGAAGGATCCCATACTAATCGTAAGCATGTTAGAGGTATCAGCCTAAAAACATTCCGTCTTCACGAAAATAACGGACATAAAGCACTGATATAAAGGAATAAAAAAATCATATCAAACGTAATCAGAAGTATATTTTTGAGGACTTAGAGAAGCCTCCTTTTTTAGTTATATGAAACAAAAATGTTCTCTATAGGAAAAATTATTTCTTTATATAAGAAGAAGAAAAGTTTCCTATAGAACGCATTTTGCTTGCTTCCATGAGGACTTAGATGAAAAGGCCCTTTCATTTCGTTATAAATATTAAGCACCCTCATAGGTAGTAAAACAAAGAGTGTTCGCTAAACGGTAATTTTAGTGAACACTCTTTAATCTTATCTATAAGTGTATCAGATCATCTTACTTCTGATAGAAGTTTGTCTAATGACTCCTTGGCATCACCGAGCAGCAATGTTACCCCTTCACTTCTTTCATAAAGAGGGTTAGGCACACCAGCATAACCAGGGTTTAGATCATAGTTACAAATAATAACATACTTAGCTTGATCCACATTCAGCACTGGCATACCATATATAGGAGTGCCTTCGGCATCACGTGCTGCTGGATTAAGGACGTCATTGGCACCAATGACAACCACTAAGTCGGTAGCCTTAAAGTCATCATTGATTGCCTCCATCTCATACAGCTCCTCATAATCCACATCGGCCTCGGCTAGCAGGACATTCATATGGCCTGGCATACGTCCAGCTACAGGGTGAATAGCATAACGGACCTTTGCTCCATTCTTTTCTAAGGCATCACCTAGTTGCTTAACTTGATGCTGTGCCTGTGCTAATGCCATACCATATCCAGGAACAATGATCACTGACTTAGCTGACTTAATAACCGTACCAAGGTCAGCCTCTTGCCCTCCATTATTAGAATCGGAGGCTGTACTTTGAAGGTCAGAAATAAGTTCTGCCACACTTTCCTTAGCATCTCCTAGCTTAAGAGTAACACCTTCTGACTTCTCATAAAGTGGGTTAGGTACACCGGCATAACCTGGATTGAGGTCGAAGTTACAAATAACGACATGCTTAGCTTGATCTACATTTAGCACAGGCATACCATATATTGGTGTACCTTCGGCATCGCGGGCAGCTGGGTTAAGGACGTCATTGGCACCAATGACAACTACTAAGTCGGTATCCTTAAAGTCATCATTGATTGCCTCCATCTCATACAGCTCCTCATAATCCACATCGGCTTCGGCGAGCAGCACATTCATATGACCTGGCATACGTCCAGCTACAGGGTGAATAGCGTAACGGACCTTTGCTCCATTCTTCTCAAAGGCATCCCCTAGCTGTTTGACTTGATGCTGAGCCTGTGCTAATGCCATACCATATCCTGGCACAATGATTACTGACTTAGCAGCCTTCATTGTAGCTGATAACTCATTAGTCTTATTAGAAGAGCTTGAAACAGTATCAGTATTTTGAAGCTCTGAAATAAGATTTGACACAGATTCTTTAGCATCTCCTAGCTTAAGAGTTACGCCTTCTGACTTCTCATAAAGAGGGTTAGGCACACCGGCATAACCTGGATTGAGGTCAAAGTTACAGATAACGACATGCTTAGCTTGATCTACATTCAGCACAGGCATACCATATATTGGAGTGCCTTCGGCATTACGCGCAGCTGGGTTAAGCACGTCATTGGCACCAATGACGACCACTAAGTCGGTATCCTTAAAGTCATCATTGATTGCCTCCATCTCATACAGCTCCTCATAATCCACATCGGCTTCGGCGAGCAGGACATTCATATGGCCTGGCATACGTCCAGCTACAGGATGAATAGCATAACGGACCTTTGCTCCATTCTTCTCAAAGGCATCCCCTAGCTGCTTGACTTGATGCTGTGCCTGTGCAAGTGCCATTCCATATCCAGGGACGATGATCACTGACTTAGCTGACTTTAGTGTACTGCCTAGACTATTAACAGGGACGGTTACATCAGCAGAAGAGCTCTTATGGCTTTGTAATTCAGTAATAAGATTTGACACCGTTTCTTTGGCATCACCTAGCTTGATAGTAACGCCATTAGCTCTATCATACAGGGGATTAGGCACACCTGCATAACCTGGATTGAGGTCGAAGTTACAAATAACGACATGCTTAGCTTGATCTACATTCAGCACCGGCATACCATATATTGGTGTACCTTCGGCATCCCGAGCAGCTGGGTTAAGGACGTCATTGGCTCCAATGACAACTACTAAGTCGGTATCCTTGAAGTCATCATTGATTGCCTCCATCTCATACAGCTCCTCATAATCCACATCGGCTTCGGCGAGCAGGACATTCATGTGACCTGGCATACGTCCAGCTACTGGGTGAATAGCGTAACGGACTTTTGCTCCATTCTTCTCAAAGGCATCTCCAAGTTGCTTGACTTGATGCTGTGCCTGTGCGAGGGCCATTCCATATCCTGGAACGATAATCACAGACTTTGCAGCTTTCATAACGTCGGCTAATGAGCTTTGCTTTACTTCAACAGCCTTTTGTGCAGTAGGTTGAGATAAAGGTGTACCTTTATCCTTCTTGCTAGATGGTGCAGAAGTTTTCCCTAATAGGATATCTAGCAAATTACGATTCATAGCTTTACACATAATCTGTGTTAGCAATAGGCCTGAAGCACCCACTATACCTCCAATTGCTACCAGCATAATATTACCAATAGCCATACCAGCAATACTACCAGCTACACCACTAAGTGAGTTGAGTAGAGAAATGGTAATAGGCATATCTGCACCTCCAACTCGAATAGCAAACAGCCACCCAAATAAAGCGGAGACAATCACTGCACTCAAAATTACGCCTGTGAGGGTATTCATAGTGACGAACCATGTCGCCCATACAAAGATAGCTAGTAATAGACCCAAAAGGATACCAATCATCATGGAGTGCTTCTTATACACTACTGGCTTTTGAGGAAGAACTTTATGTAGCTTACCAGCAGCGACTAAACTTCCTGTCAGGGTTAGCATACCAACCATGATAGCTAATACCGCAGTTGCAACCTCGAAAGAAGTCAGAAGAACTCCTGAATGATGGCTTGAAAATAGTGAAATAGCTACTCTCTCTGCAAATACCTCGGGACTCATTATGCCCATCAATGAAACGATACCCACCAGTGCGGATGCACCTCCACCAAGACCATTTAATAGCCCTACAGTTTGTGGCATCTGTATCATGGTAACTTTTTTAGCCAGCATTAGACCTATCAATCCACCTATTACAATGAATAATAGTGCTACCAATATAGAGACCATATCAGCTGCCCAAAGAGCAAATACTACTGCCAAGAACATCGCCAATATACTCAGGCGATTTCCTTTAACAGCACTAGGAACACGACTCATTAACCACAGTCCAAGTACGACAAGTACAGGAATCAATATATTCATAAATAACTCCATTACTTAACTCCTCCTTTCTGCTTTTTGCTCTTAAACATTTTCAGCATTCTCTCAGTAACGCCAAATCCTCCTACTATATTAACCATAGCAAAAATGATTGCGATGCCTGCAATGATGATTGCGACACCTAAAGCAGGGGTAGGTCCAAAGATACTTTCATTAAATATCTTACGAAGTGAAAGTGCATCAATCAACACAATTAATGCTCCTATCACTGTAATTCCAGAAAGAGCATTCATGCCCGACATTAGTGGGGTGTGAAGCAAGCTCGGAATCTTCCGAATAACAAAGTATCCTACTATCGAGGAGACTATAAATATCAATACTAATACAAGTGGATGAGTCATATCTTATTTACAAATAAAAGAGTAGCGTGCCGAGATCTAATGATTAGACACTCGGCACACCACATTAAAATTAAGTATTACTTAGCCATTGCTTCAAGTGTTCCTTCGTGAACGATCTCATGATCACGAGTAACTAAGATCTTCTGGCATATTTCGTCTGTCATATCTAACTGGATCTTACCATCCTTAGTCAAATACTTCACAAGGTGATAAATATTCTGTGAGAACATCCATGTAGAGCTATTTGGTAATAATCCAGGTATATTCTTAATACCATTAATCATCACACCGTGCTTACGTTCTTTATCTCCTGGAGGTGTGATCTCACAGTTACCACCTTGGTCAATAGAAATATCTACAATGACCGATCCAGGCTTCATCTGCTTAACCATCTCTTCAGTGATGATAGTTGGAGCTATCTTTCCTGGCACTAGTGCACTACAGAAGACGATATCCATCTCCTTAATAGTTGGGAGAAGCAATTCACGCTCTTTTGCCAACACATCAGCTGGTAAGTGCTTAGCATATCCACCTTCAGCAATAGCTAATTCGGGAGCGACACCAGTCTCTACAACTTTAGCTCCTAGAGAAGTAGCCTGTTCTGCAGCGGCAGGACGAATGTCTGCCGCATACGTAATGGCACCTAGACGTCTAGCTGTAGCAAGGGCCTGAAGTCCAGCTACCCCTACTCCAATGACCATAACCTTAGCTGGCTTGATCTGACCAACAGCTGTAAACATTTGTGGAACGAAGCTAGCAAGATCGTTAGCAGCCATCAAGATACCCTTATAGCCAGCACATGTACTCATAGAAGTCAAGGCATCAAGATTTTGAGCACGTGAGATACGTGGCACACCATCAAGTGTCAGGCCTATGACACCTTGCTTAGCGAGCATCCTGACCATCTCATGATTTACTGGTGATGCTGGGTGGATAAAAGTAATCAATACTTGCCCCTCGTGCATCAGTTCGACTTCGTGCTTTCCTAGTTTCTCATTAAATAGAGGCTCTTTAACCTTTAGAATCACATCCGCTCTCTGAAAAAGGTCTGCGGTATCTGTAAGTAGTGTAGCCCCTGCTTCCTTATAGTCATCATCATGATGAAATGATGGCTCACCAGCACCTGCCTCAACTAAAACAGTGGCTCCATCTTCAATAAACTTTTTCACAGTCTCTGGAGTAGCCGAAACACGACTTTCGCCATGCATAATCTCCCTTGGAATAGCTATTATCATATTAATATCAAATAAATTGTGACCTTCGGTCCTCTAAGGCCTTAGATCGGTTAATGTATTATAGTAATTTTTGAGTTATTATTTTTATATCACAAATCTATTGATTTCCCTTGCAATTTCAAAATAAATTATCGGCTCAAAACATTACTTTTATCAATATTAGATGAGTATTTCAAGATTAATTGTTATATAACATACTATTTGAACAACCAAAGACAATAGTTGGAGATTACCATTCATTTTTTTAACAAATAAATGACCTTGTTCTATTACAAAAAGATAATATTGCACGAAGGTCTATTCTCTCCGATAGTTCGAGAATCTGCAATGGAATTGGATGATAGATGAGAGGCATAGGGTTCTGAAGCTGAAATTGAAAGTATCATACTTAAGAACGAAAGGAAGTCCGAATGCGAAACGCAGTAGATCTGCTGTGTGGAATACTCTTCAAGCCTATGTAAACAAAGGTCTACATATAAAATATGGGTGTACCAGATATTTGGCACACCCACACTTTTAAGAAACAGAGTTCTAAGTTATACTATACCTTGCTCTAGCATCGCTTCAGCAACCTTCATAAATCCAGCAATATTTGCACCCTTTACATAATTAATGTAGTCACCTTCCTGACCATGAAGTACACACTGCTCATGAATATTACTCATAATTCTATGTAACGCTTCATCAACCTGCTCCGCGGTCCAAGCGAAGTGAGATGAGTTTTGGGACATTTCCAATCCTGAACATGCAACTCCACCTGCATTAACAGCCTTACATGGTCCATACAGCAACTTGTTTTGAACAAAATAGGTAGTAGCATCCAATGTACAGCCCATATTTGACACTTCACATACAGCCAAAGCACCGTTTGAAATGATAGCCTCCGCATCATCAAGATTGAGTTCATTCTGGGTAGCACATGGCAGGTAAATATCCGCTTTCTGCTCCCATGGCTTCTTACCAGCGTAGTACTCTACACCATACTTATCTGCGTATGGCTTAACTATATTTTTGCCACTATTACGTAACTCCAACATGTAATCTATCTTCTCCCCAGAGAGCCCCTCACTATCATAGACATATCCATCAGGGCCTGAAATACAAATAACCTTGGCTCCTAACTCGACAGCTTTTTTGACTGCACCCCACGCAACTTGACCAAAACCAGAGACTGCTACAGTCTTACCCTTAAGAGAGTGCCCATGAGTTTCAAGTAACTGATTCAGAAAGTATATAGCACCATAACCAGTAGCTTCCGGTCTTAAAATAGAACCTCCATATGAAAGACCCTTACCTGTAAATGCACCTGTAGTTTCATTCCTAAGCTTACGATACATGCCATACATATAGCCTACTTCACGTCCACCAACGCCCATATCACCAGCTGGAACATCCGTATTAGGACCTAAATGTCGATAAAGCTCTAACATGTATGCTTGGCAAAAACGCATAATCTCTGTATCAGATCTACCGCTTGGATTAAAGTCACTTCCGCCCTTTGCTCCGCCCAGTGGCAGTGTAGTCAAGGCATTTTTGAAAATTTGTTCAAAACCTAAAAACTTTATAATAGATAGATTCACATTGGGTTGAAAACGAATACCTCCTTTGTATGGGCCGATGGCATTATTGAATTGAACCCTGTATCCAATATTCACCTGCACCTCTTCATTATCATCTACCCAAGGAACTCTAAAGATAATTATACGATCTGGCTCCACCAATCGCTCAATAATTTTATTCCTCTCAAACTCTGGATGCTGGTTATAAACATCCTCTATTGAAGTCAAGACCTCTCTTACGGCTTCTAAATATTCCGACTCCCCTGGGTGTTTTTGCTGTAAGTCTTTTATAATTTCATCTGTTTTCATAATAAATTTATAGATAAAAGAATAATTTATTTATTTATTTTTCATATATGAGTACATTATACTCGCATCCAAAACTAATAAATAAAAACAACTATTCAACAGAAAAGAATCAAGAAACGCAACATTTAACAGAATTAAAGAATTGGACATAAAAAGAGAGTGGACGGGATGCAAAATCAAGTATCCGGCGTCCACTCTCATGAGTGGGAAAACAAAATACCATGGCAGTGATACTTTGTTTAAGCATCTCAATTGTGCAGTGCATACGACTACGGACAGCTTCACAGCTAAACGCACATCTTTTTGAAATATCATTACACCACCTTGAATACTTAGCCCTTAATTGCGAATTAAAAGAAAGGGAATTTATCGACTTGACTAAGTCCAAATGTGGCACCTCTCCAACCCTCGAGAGAGATACATAATGCACGCGACGGCAGGTTTTCTGACTTACTCCCTAACTTAGAACCTTCCCATAGAATAATTCTACAGTGGTTAAAAATCTAAGCAGTTCATGGAGCTCACAGCAGCGGGACTGTACAGGAATCGCACCTGTTTCCCTTTTCCATTATGGAACGAATGCCCATAACAGCACCATCGCGACAAAGATAATAGTTTTCTAACAATATTCATAATAAAACTAGATATTTTTTTCATTATTTATTTAGGCCAGAATAAAATAGTAGCCATCATAGATGAAACTCTGAAAAACAATGGCATTTAAGGCTTCTTAATCCGGATCTAAATTATCATTTTAAATATCTCAATTCTAAACACAAAAAAATTCTTATCATAAAAAAAGGTCCATACTAATAATAGCAATTAGAGTCACATGGTAATTAATAAAGTCAACAACGAAACTTTTTTAACCTTGAACACCATAAGAATATATTTTATTTCGAATGTATTATGCTAGAAAAAAGGTGTATGCTTTTTTCACATCTCCTCCGTCCAAACGAAATCATTACACTCACTTTTTTAAAGCTAATGTATTAAGCCGTATGTATCACATGTATCCAGCATAAATACTCCCTCAAAAGTAATAAATAAATGATGGCGAAATGTTTCAAATCTATAATATCTCCCGTTATATTTAGCAATAACAAAAGAAGAGGAACTCTGTACAAAGTATTAAGTTGGTAGATGGCGAAAAAAAATCATCCACTATCATCATAGTTCAATACATTTTACTAAATAATAAAGTAAAATTCAAAGCAAATAAATACTATTTTCAGCTCAAATGGTTTTATAGTTTTTTAACATTTTAAGTTATTACTATTAATTATACTTTCACTCAGCAAACACGGAAAACTCGTAATTTATATCTCCTTAATTATTCTTAGCAATATCGCACAAACAAAAATATTACTTTTAATGATTAACAGTTAATATTACAAGAAAATTAATAAAAAATAAGTTATATTTGCAATTGTACATTAGCTAACAATTTAAAATATATACCACAATAGGATATTTCCTGTTGATATATACATATATAAATTCAAAGACAAACAAGACTATAATAAAAGGATACAATAAAAAATACAATAAAAATATGGAAGCAGGTAAACGAACAATTAGAGATATATTCAATAGAGGTCGAAATTTAGAGATTCCATTTTTCCAAAGAGCTTACGTTTGGAATACAGAGCAATGGCAACGATTTTTAGAAGATATGCGTATGGTTTCAATAACCAAAAAACCATACTTTTTAGGCTCAGTTATTCTTAAACAACAAGAAACTGCTTCAAACAAAGATTCTATATTGACTGTAATTGACGGTCAACAAAGGCTTACAACATTAAACATATTTTTAAAAGTATTGTGCCTAAAAAACAATTCCGACTCTGATTTTACGGAAACTTTTAAAAAGCAAAGAGATAAATCAATCATTTTGCTTCACAACCATAACGATCAAGATTCCTTTAATAAAGTTGTAAATCTTGAATCACTCCAAATTTTTGAAGATATTTCAGAAAACGACAATATTCTCTCTGCATATAATTATTTTAAAGAAAATATAACTGAAGAAGACTTATCTTATTCATTAGACTTCTTCAATATTTTAGACAATATTTTATTTGTTGGAATTGACCTAGGGTATGAAGAAGATGAACAACAAATATTTGATACAATAAACTCTCTTGGAGTTCGTCTGACTACGGCTGAATTGCTCAAAAATTATTTCTTCAACCGCGACGAAATTGATAATTATGAGAAATATTGGAGAATAATATTTGAAAAAGATGATGAAACAAAAATTTATTGGGACAGAGAAATCACGACGGGTCGTTCAAAAAGAACATTTATAGACCTTTTCTTCTATTCATATCTCCAAATTAAAATTCAGGAATCAGAATTAAAAGTAAAAAATGACGACAAAATTGAGTTCTCAAAAGTTGAAAACCTCTTTGAATCGTATAAACGTTTTATAAGAGATTATCAACTAAATAAAACCGAAATCCTTGATGAAATTAGAGAATACGCGATTTTGTTCAAAAACAATTTTGACTATGATATTATATACAATGAACTTACTAATAATAGTGGAATCGAACGAATAAATGCAATAATTTTTGGACTTGAGACTTCTACTCTAATTCCATATACACTTTACATTCTCAAAAATGTAGATGACAGAAATCAACAAAATGAATTATTTGCATTTATTGAAAGTTATGTTATGCGAAGAATGGTTGTTAAGGCAACAACAAAAAATTACAATCAACTATTCACCGACAGACTTATCTCAAATAAAATCCTATCAAAGGAGCAGTTTATTCAATTTCTTGAAACAAGAAATGATAAAGTAAACTATTTACCAAGTGATACGGAACTAAAACAAGGGTTTCATAATTCTGTGCTTATTAACAAACAAGCATCAGGAATAATATATCTTATTGAATCTAAAATCAGAGACAGAGATAAACAGTCAACACAACTTTTAGGAATCAATAAGTATAGTCTGGAGCATTTAATGCCTAAAAAGTGGGAAAACAAATGGCCCAATGTTCCAACCAAAGAAGCCAAAGAGAACAGAAATTTCAAATTAAAAACATTAGGCAACTTAGCAATAATAACACAATCATCAAATACATCGATCAGGGATGCCAATTGGCCAACCAAGAAAAAAGGAAGCGGAAACAAACAGGGATTAAATCGCTTTTCGAGCGGAATTGAAACACTTGCACCATATCTTGAATTGAATGAATGGAACGAAAGTACAATAGAAAATAGAGCTAAATTCTTATTGAATAAAGCTAAAGAAATATGGAAAGCATAAGAGATGCGAAGTAAAAATACCTATGCATAACATAATTTAAAATTACTGGTGTCCGATAAAACCTAAAAAAATGAGATTCTCAATCACATATTTCATGCGGTTGAGACTCTCATTTTTTAAATCCAATCCCCCCTAATCAAAAAGAGAGAGCAATGTTGGCTCTTCAGAGCCTTCATTTAAGTATGCTTCCCAGTCTTTTTCTGGGTGATTAAAAAGGCTATAGAAGTCCACGTAGTACATCAGCGCTATTCTAACAATAGTTGCCAGTCCAGAGAAGCTCCAAGATCGCGTTAACCCCTTTTTCATTACCATCAAAAGCAAATTCGCTATCAGGGTTATCCAGATTTGGATCTTGATGGCATTGACACAACCTTCATAAAAATATTTCAAAAAAAAACTTTGCTTTAACTGTTAAAAAAAAGCCCTATCTCCCATCTATTACGATAGATAAAAATAGAATATTAAAGCTCGGCCTCCAGCTCATTAATAAAAGATGAGTTATCGTTTCTTCTCATATACTGATCCCCAAAAGTGTGTAAGTCTCTGGAATGTTATCTTTAAAAAGTCAAAACACAAAAGATAAACAAGACCATAAAACTTACACAAGTGCAAATTAAGGAAATTCTATAAAACGTGATGAGCAAACCCCAAAAAGTGACTCAATTAATTGAGCAGATCATAGAGATAGCTATAGCGGTCGAGCGTGAGCTTTACAAAAAAGGCAGTAACGATGTGAGCAATAGTTACTGCCTCCTTCGCATCTTTGCGAGATACAATATGCTACAATTACGAGTTCCCCAGACTTGGCAGCAGAGCTTTATTTCCTTGATTTTAGGCGTTCTCAAAGACCAAGAGAAAGAGATGGGAGAACTAGTAGGTTATATATAGTTGCGGTAACACAATGGCGGATATCTCTGGAGTATTTGAGCGGTTGTAGAAAAAAAGGTATAGCACAAGCCTAAACAAACGTCTCTTTTCATCGACACAAAAAGCAGTAGAAGCGTGACGTAAAAAACGTCATCTTCCGAGAACTTTAGAGGTACATGTCATCAATACTACATTCCCCTCCAATAGGTAAGAGAGGGGGTCGTGTCCGCCCCAAAAAATGTGTACACCTGTAAACAATGATAGCTATTTACATGTAGATTCTAAATAACATAAAAAAGCGAGAGTCACAACTCTACTGAGTTATGACTCTCGCTATACTTAAGAGATCTTTACTTTATTACCCTAAGGAAAGACCTTAAGCGGAGAGGGAGGCTCTCGAACCTGTGCTATCTCAAAATATCACATAATCGCAAATGTCTATTAATAACCAGCTTATTACAATCATAATTAAATCTAAATATTATTGGATATCGCTTGCTATTTCAATTTTTGGGTGTATATTTGGGTGCAGAATTTCAAATACACCCAGTCATGAACATCAAACGAAACATCATTTTTGCACCTGAAAGCCGCAAAAAGAATGGCGTTCCAATCGTGGATAACGTACCCATCCGTATGCGTGTTATATACGCAAGCCACCGCATCGAGTTTACAACAGGCTACCGCATTGATGCAGCCAAGTGGGATGCGGACAAGCAGCGTGTAAAAAACGGATGTACCAATAAATTGAAGCAAAGCGCATCCGAAATCAATGCGGATTTACTAAGATACTATGCCGAAATTCAAAACGTGTTCAAAGAATTTGAGGTACAGGAAACCATGCCGACCACCCAACAGTTGAAAGAAGCATTCAATCTGCGAATGAAAAATGGCAGCGAGGAGCAACAGGAAGATACTAAAATAAGTTTTTGGGAGATATTTGATGAGTTTGTTAAGGAATGTGGTAATCAGAACAACTGGACAGAATCCACATACGAAAAATTTTCAGCCGTAAAAAATCACCTGAAAGAGTTCAAAGAAGATGTGACTTTTGAGTATTTCGATGAGTTCGGACTAAACGAGTATGTAAACTTCTTGCGTGACAAGAAAGACATGAGAAACAGTACCATCGGTAAACAGATGGGATTCCTCAAATGGTTCCTGCGATGGAGTTTCAAGAAAGGATATAATCAAAACATTGCATTCGATACATTCAAGCCGAAATTGAAAACCACCTCAAAGAAGATAATCTTTCTGACATGGGACGAATTGAATAGACTGAAAGACTATCAGATACCCAAAGACAAACAATATCTGGAACGTGTCAGAGATGTTTTCCTGTTCTGTTGTTTCACAAGTCTAAGGTATTCAGATGTTCGTAACTTGAAGCGAAGTGATGTTAAATCCGACCACATAGAAGTTACTACCGTCAAAACGGCAGACAGCCTGAACATTGAACTAAATAAATACAGCAAAGCCATACTTGAAAAATACAAGGACATTCACTTTGAGAACAACATGGCATTGCCAGTCATCAGCAATCAGAAAATGAATGATTATCTAAAAGAGTTGGGCGAGCTTGCCGAAATCAACGAGCCTGTAAGGGAAACATATTATAAAGGAAATGAGCGTATAGATGAAGTGGCACCCAAATACGCACTGTTAAGTACTCACGCCGGAAGAAGGACTTTCATCTGTAATGCCTTGGCTCTCGGAATTCCGGCTCAGGTAGTCATGAAATGGACGGGACATAGTGATTATAAAGCCATGAAACCTTACATTGACATAGCTGATGATATTAAAGCTAATGCGATGAACAAGTTTAACCAACTCTAAATATATTACTTATGTACGAAGATTATACAAGACAATCCCTGCCATCCAAAGAATATAGGGAGTTATTAGGCAGTGCATTATGTGTTTTTAATTCCAATAATGCATTTATCATAGAGAATATCCTAAGAGAGGATGACGGAGCTAATTATAATTGGTATGATTTAATGGACAGAACATCAGGAAATCTATCGAAGCCTATTTCAGATACAATAACAAATAAAGCCGGTTCTAAGATTGCGACTTTATTTAACCAACTGGTAACTCAAAGAAATAGGATAATACATAGTTTCCAAATAACAGATAAGGATGATGAACAAAAACTTGCAACTAAAGATAAGAAAAACAATCAATATGTAATAACTAAAGAAATTCTGTTAGAGTTCATTAAAAATAACGAAGAATTAAGTACTGAACTACATAAGTTCAGAGGGTATTAAATTAAATCATATGGCAGGAAAGATACAGACGATGATTCCCCTATATGGAGAGCTCAACAGAATATACAGAGATTACATAGACAATCATTCTTTCTCTTTTGTCAGGCAGAAATTCATTTCGGATTTCTGTCAGCAGTATAGTGACACAAAATCTTTTGAAGCCGCCATCCTTGAACTGGTGCTTGACAGGCAAAAAGAACAATACACCTTGATACTCAACAGCCTGAAAACCGAAATAGAAAAGAGCATACAGGCTTATGAAACACACCCAATAAGTGATAGTGCCGTAGAGCGTGCTTGCTATCAACACATGGAAAGGTATTCCCTTGAAATTGAAGCCCAACAGGATGTAACAAGGAGCCTAAGCAAGCCGCTGAATGAAGCCAACAACAGGTATGATTCCATTGGCTACAGGGAACATACTGCCGAAGAGGAAAAACAGGCTGAAAAAGAATATGAACGCTGCAAGGCTGAATATGACAAGGAAAGAGCCAAACTGAATGAACTCTATGACCAGCAAAAGGCAGCAAGGAAAGAGGCATTCCAATATATGAAGAACCGTTGTGAGGACATGTACCGTCAAAGTTGCCTTTTTCTGGATATATTGAAGAAATACATTCCTGACGGGAAACGACAGGACGAGCCGAGCAAGCCAATCAGTCAGCAGGAAACGGCGGATGAACAACAAGAGTATTTCAGCATGAAATTGCTTTCGCTCATTCATGAGGTATGTGTTGGAGAACAGTTCGATGAAATTTCCGCACCGGATTTTTATGCCAATATGAACTTGCACCCCTGCAACTGCAAGTTGAGAATTAAACCGAGAGAGAAGATACGTGTATGTTATCTGATATTCCTCATGAGCGAAAAACTCTCCAAACAGGACAAGGACAAATGGAAAGCCGGGATACTGAAACTGCTGGATATTGATGACAGCTACTACAAGTCCAAGTACAAGGAGCCCGTTTCTGATTTCCCCAGTGACAGCAACCAGAATTTTGCCAAGGAAATGGAACATATATTCAGATAATCCGTGATATATCCTGATTCTTTACGAAAGTTCCACTTTTACCACTCAAATTAATTTTTGAGTGGTATTTTTATTTTCTGATATTCAATAAGATACATTGGCATTCGGATTATATCATCCCCATCCTTACCACCCGTATCCATATCTAATTTTGCATCGTTCGAGAACAGAAATAACAGCCAGTGCGCAGGGCTGATTGTTTAACGACTAATTAGATTGGACTATGACAAATATCCAAGAATTATTATCCAAACCCGTCTGGCAGATGACAGGCGAAGAGTTCATCATGTTAAGCAGGCACGCATCCGGTCAGCCGGAAGCGCAGCCGCAGCCCGTAACGGACACAGGCAGGAAGTATGTGTACGGAATACTCGGTATCGCCAAGTTGTTCGGGTGCAGCCTGCCTACCGCCAACCGTATAAAGAAAAGCGGAAAGATAGACAAGGCCATCACCCAGATAGGGCGCAAGATTATCGTGGACGCGGAACTTGCCCTTGAGCTGGCAGGGAAGAAAACAGGCGGACGCAAGTAACGGGAGGAATCGCTATGGACTATATGAAAGACATCCGGGAAATATCGGACGAACAGGCGGTAATCCTCTGGCAAGCCTCACGCCTGAGCCTGTCGGGAAAATACGAAAAAGCCCCTGAAATCCTCAGTGTGAAAGGTTCCGTTATCGGCACGTTGGGAAATTTCAGCGCATCCATCGGCAAAGCCAAAAGCAAGAAGACATTCAATGTGTCGGCTATCGTGGCTGCGGCATTGAAGAACGGAACGGTGCTCAGGTATGCGGCTGAACTTCCCGAAGCCAAGCGGAAAGTGCTTTACGTGGATACGGAGCAAAGCCCCCACCACTGCCTGAATGTGATGGAACGCATCATGCGCATGGCAGGACTGCCCGATGACAGGGACAACGAAAACCTTGAGTTCCTTGCCTTGCGGAAATACACGCCGGAGCAGCGCATAAGGATTGTCGAACAGGCAATCTACCATACGCCGAACCTTGGTCTGGTGATAATAGACGGAATCCGTGACATGGTATATGACATCAACAGCCCCAGTGAATCGACACGCATCATATCAAAGCTGATGCAATGGACGGACGACAGGCAGATACATATCCACACGATACTCCATCAGAACAAGGGGGATGAGAACGCAAGGGGACATATCGGCACGGAGCTGAACAACAAGGCTGAAACCGTGCTGCTCGTTGAAAAGGACAAGAGCAACGGGGACATAAGCAAGGTTTCCGCCATGCACATCCGTGCGATGGACTTCGAGCCGTTTGCCTTCCGCATAAACGAAAGGGCATTGCCCGAACTGATGGAGGACTACCAGACAGAAGCCAAAACACCCGGCAGACCCCAAGGCGGGAAGTTTGATGCCTACAAGGACATTTCCGAGCAGCAGCACCGGATAGCACTGGAAGCCGCATTCTCGTTGCAGGACGAGTACGGGTATAAGGAACTGGGCAAAGCACTGAAAGAATCGTATGCCTTGGTAGGCGTTCCGTTGAGCGACAACAAGCTGGTCAAACTCATCACAGTGTTAAAGAGCAAGCGGATGATAGTACAGGAAAACGGCAGGAAGTACAGGTACGAACCGGATTTCCACTATTAGCCCAATCATCGCAATCACTTCACTTTATTCTTGGGGTCTATATATTAGGATAAAGCGAAGTGGTTGCAGGGTAGCATCAAACCGCTTCACTTTAAGCCGTATTCTATATATACGACAATAAAGTGAAGTGGTTATACAGCCAGTAACCTATATGAAAAGGTACTGGCGAAAAGAAAAACAAACGATAACCGATAAAGACAATCATTTATGGATATACAGACAGCAAAACAAATCAGGCTGGAAGAGTATCTTCACAGCTTGGGATATAGCCCGGTAAAGCAGCAGGGCACCAATCTCTGGTACAAATCGCCGTTCAGGGAGGAAACCGAAGCATCGTTCAAGGTGAACACCGAGCGGAACCAATGGTATGATTTTGCACTCGGCAAGGGCGGCAACATCATCGCACTGGCTTCGCGCCTCTATGCAACGGACAGTGTGCCGTACCTTCTGAAACGCATAGAGGAACAGGCACCGCACGTGCGCCCCGTCTCTTTCTCTTTTCGCAAGCAGTCCTTTACGGAGCCAAGTTTCCAGCAGTTGGAAATCGTGCCGCTTTCTTCCCCTGCCTTGCTCGCTTATTTGCAGGAAAGGGGTATCAATCCGGCACTGGCGAAAAGAGAATGCAGGGAGGCACGGTTTACGCACAACGGCAAGCGGTACTTCGCCGTTGCGTTTCCGAACATATTGGGCGGCTATGAGATACGCAACCGATATTTCAAGGGCTGTATCGCGCCGAAAGACATCACCCACATACGGCAGCAAGGAGAACCGAAGGACACCTGTTACGTTTTTGAGGGATTTATGGACTATCTCTCATTTCTGACCCTGCGGCTCGAAAGCTGTCCGCAATGCCCCGATTTCGACAGGCAGGATTACATGGTGCTGAACTCTGTCGCCAATGTTTCCAAGGCACTCTACCCGTTGGGGAGCTATGAGCGCATCCACTGCTTTTTTGACAATGACCGTGCAGGAATGGAAGCCTTGCGGCAAATCCGCAAGGAATACGACAGCACCCGGCATATACGGGACGCTTCACAAATCTACTGCGGATGCAAAGACCTGAACGAGTATTTGCAGAAGCGCATGGCTGATGAGCAAATGCAATCCGTCAGAAAGAAGAATGACACGCTATCCAAGAAACCGAAAGGCTTCCGGTTATAGCCCACTATAACTACACGCTTCGCTTGCGTAGTTGTGGGCTCTCCCGAGGGGATTAGGGCTTTGCCCTAATGACCCACTCAGGGCGTTTCACCCCTGAGAACCCCGACCAAAGAGTGACCCTCTCTTTGGAAACTCCGCTTATGGGTTGCACCCCTAAGAACCCCATGCGGTTATGAGCGGAAAGCAGCAAACAAAATTAGTAATTACCGAATCAAAAATTGAAAAGATGGCAACAAAATCAAGCATACATATCAAGCCTTGCAACGTGGCATCAAGCGAGGCTCATAACCGGAGGACTGCCGAGTATATGCGCAACATCGGCAAGTCCAGAATCTACATCGTGTCCGAACTTACGGCTGATAACGAACAATGGATAAATCCGGATTTCGGCAGTCCCGAATTGCAGACGCACTATGAGAACATCAAACGCATGGTCAAAGAAAAGACAGGCCGTGTCATGCAGGAAAAGGAGCGTGAGCGCAAAGGGAAGAATGGCAAGATTATCAAGGTGGCGGGATGTTCTCCCATCCGTGAGGGTGTATTGCTAATCAGACAGGACACCACGCTGGAGGATGTGCGTAGGTTTGGCGAAGAGTGCCAAAGGCGATGGGGCATTACACCGCTCCAAATCTTCCTCCACAAAGACGAGGGGCATTGGCTGAACGGTCAGCCCGCACCGGAGGACATGGAGAGTTTCCAAGTAGGCGAAAGGTGGTTCAAACCGAATTACCATGCCCATATCGTATTTGACTGGATGAACCACGATACAGGCAAGAGCCGCAAACTCAATGATGAGGATATGACCGAAATGCAAAACTTGGCATCTGATATCCTGCTGATGGAGCGTGGGCAGTCAAAGGCTGTAACAGGCAAAAAACATTTGGAACGGAACGACTTCATCATTGAGAAGCAGAAAGCCGAACTGCAACGCATGGATGCAGCAAAGCGGCACAAAGAAGAACAGATAAACCTTGCCGAACAGAAACTCCGTCAGGTGAAATCGGAGATACGCACGGACAAGCTCAAAGGCGCAGCCACCGATGCCGCTACGGTCATAGTGAGCGGAGTGGGTTCTCTTTTCGGCAGTGGAAAAATGAAGAAACTGGAACTATCCAATGAAGAATTGCATCAGGAAATAGCCAAACGGGATAAGGGAATTGATGACCTGAAAGCCCAAATGCGGCACATGCAGGAACAGCACGGCAAGCAGATACGTAATCTGCAAGGAATACACAATCTGGAGCTTGAAGCCAAAGACAAGGAAATATCACGACTGAATGCTATTCTTGAAAAGGCGTTCAAATGGTTCCCGATGCTCAAAGAAATGTTGAGAATGGAAAAGCTATGCACTGCCATCGGCTTCACCAAAGAAATGATAGAGAGCCTTCTGACGAAGAAAGAGGCTATCAGGTGCAATGGCAGGATTTATTCCGAAGAGCACAGACGGAAGTTTGACATCAGGAATGATATTTTCAAAGTGGAAAAGAATCCGACCAATGACAGTAAACTGGTACTGACCATAAACAGGCAACCGATTGGCGAATGGTTCAAAGAACAATGGGAGAAACTTCGGCAAGGTTTACGAAAAACAGAAGAGCCAAGAAAAAGTAGAGGATTCAAGTTATGATGTAACGAGGGCTGAAAAAGCTGGGGGAATTGATCCTCCAGCTTTTAATTATGATTTTGAAATAGCATCAAGAATAGATAAGTCATGAATATCCTTATCCCGCAATTCATATCCCGAATGGAATACTTGTTGCCCTTTTGCAGAAATGCAAGGGATGCTTCTGCCTTCAAAGACTGCTGTTCCAAAATAGTCCGGTTGAAATTCATACCAGCCTCCATCCAAGTCGGCTTGTTTGGAAGTGCCGTCCGCATTCAAGACAAAAGGATGGATATCAATATAGCCTAATTCTTTGCTATACAGTTCCACACGGGTGGGCAACCAATTTGTTTCAATTTGATATCCTCTCTCCTGCAAAAGATCAAGGAGTTGGTCTGTATAATTGGCATCAAAATCAATGTCAATATCTCTATGCAAGCGGGTTTGCTGTCCGTACAAGACATCCACTCCCCAGCCTCCATCCAACCAAAACTGCATGTCCAGGCTTTCCAACAAGTCCAAAACTTGAAATAACTCTGTAATCGTAGTGTGTTCTTTCTTTGTCATATAATAATTCTTTAATAAATAATACTATGCGTAATTATCCAACTGCTTGATTGAAGAAATAAAATTTGCACCCACTCCAATCAGAAAGATAACCCATCCGCTGATCATAAAGACGGATGTGATACCCCATGCTTCCACCCAATATCCTGAAGCTACGATACCCAGCATTGATGGAAAGGTACTCAAACTAAAGATGAGAGAAAAAGTCCGTCCAAGCATGTCCGAAGCCAAGTTCTGCTGAATAATAGCGATGAAAAGCGCATGGTAAATGGAATAGGCTATGCCTCCTGTAAATGTTAGGCAAACAAAACCTATAAATGCGCTTGATGGTAAATAACTGGCGCTAATCAGATACAATCCCAATATCACATAAGCCGTATGCATCACTAATGTTTGCTTGCTTTTCAAAGCCTTACAGGCAAGTACTAAACCGCCCAACAATGCCCCTGAGCCCCAACCCATTTCCACAACTCCCATTTGCAAAATGTTTCCGTTGAAATGCAGAAGCGTCATAAAAGGAAATAACGTAAAAACAGGCATAAGGACAAAAGTCACCAGCGTAAAGCATACGAATAAAGGCAAAATGCCCATTGTACGCCGCAAGGTATGCCAACATTCCGTCAGTTCTTTTTTGAAATCTGGAAGAACTTTCGTTTTTTGAAGAGAAGGAATCTGGACACAAAGTAAGGTCAGACAAGCAGCAACAGCTCCGATCACATCTATGAGCAGAATATACTGTATGGGAAGCCAAACAACGAGGCTTGCCCCTACAACGGGAGCTATCACCTCACTGAAGGATTGAATGGAATGGTACAAACCTGATACCCTGACAAGATGGTGCTTGGGAACCAGTAGAGGGATGCTTGCCTGTAAAGCAGGTGCATGAAACGTACTGCCTATTGAACGACAAGCAGTCAATAGATAAAAAAAAGAAAGGTCTTTATAACCCTTGGTTATCACAATAAAAAGACATAGGGTACAGAACGCGATGAACAAGTCCGAATAAAACATCGTTTTCTTTCGATTCCATCTGTCAACATAGACCCCGGCAAACAAGCCTAATACAAATTGTGGTAAAAATCCAGCTAAAATAGCCAGAGATAAAGCTGTCGGGGATTTAAATTCGTTGCTAATCCAAAAAATAATGGAGAAGCCAACAATCGTACTTGTTAAAATAGATATGAGTTGGCCTATTCCTATCACGGCCAAAGTTGATTTCCAATGATTCATTGTGCTAATATTTCATGCGTTTATAGATAAGTACTTTCGTACATTAAGCAAAACGAAATTCTATCCACACAAAAAACTTGTATTATAATCCACTCCTGACGTTGGAATACAATAACAAATACTTTCAGGACGATGTAAAGTCCTGAAAAATCAAACTGAATGGATAGATAAATATTAGTCTTTTCTCATCGGATTCTTTTAATATCGCTACTCTTTTATTATGTAGTGGTTGTATTATCTTAAATAAAACAAAAACACCGACTTTACATTCTTGGGTGTAAAACTGGGTGTTTGTTTTGCAATCTGCTGATTTTCAGCGTTTGCTGCGGAGAGGGAGGGATTCGAACCCCCGGAAGCTCTCACTTCAACGGTTTTCAAGACCGCCGCGATCGACCACTCTGCCACCTCTCCTAAATCTTACAATCTCATTTGAGATTAGACTTGAGCGGAAAACGAGACTCGAACTCGCGACCCCAACCTTGGCAAGGTTGTGCTCTACCAACTGAGCTATTTCCGCGTAAAGATTACCTTTTCTGTTTTGGTGATGCAAAGATACACAAACTTTCTGAATATTGGTAATCTTTTTAGATGAATTTATTGGAATTTCGATCTATTATCTTCAATTTTTGATTTGACGATGATTTGATTAATTGCTTGTGACCGGATTGCTCCACTTCTAGCATTATTAACCATCATTTTCATCTCTTCTTCATTCATTGGAGTAGAACCTTCAGAACGGTTGGTAACATTAATTAAATAAACAGCTCTATCTCCTTTCACTGGCATTACTTTGTTCAACGGAGCATTCTTAGCTGCAGCGTTAATTGCTGGTTCATAACCAATATTTGCTAGTCTTGAAGAGCTATAGGTTACGCTATTAAGAGTATCTATTGGCTGATCGACAGCTGCTGCAAAATCATTAAGACTACTGTATCCTGCTGCAACAAGTTTATCAAACATTGCATCCACTTTTAGCTGCTCTTCGACAATAGGAGTGATCTGCTCTTTGACATCTTCAAATGGGATGATACCAGCGGGAATAAGTTTATTCACACGAGCAATGACGTACTTACTACCACACTCATTGATTTCAGAAACCTCATTCTTCTTCGCGTTCATTACCCAACGAACTACCTTCCGGCTATTATCTATATTCTGAGAGATCATTGGTTGTGATGCCATGACTCTGACATTCTCCATTACCTGATATCCAGCATTCAGAGCTTCTGCAGCAATATCTCCAGACTTATGCTCATTTAAGAATGTAGATACCTCATTATAAAGTAATCCTTGGGTCTCTGAGCTAGGAACCACTGTTCTCTGTGCTATTGCAACATTATACTTAGCAATAGGAGCCTTTGCTTCTTCCACAAGAATAATGTGTTCACCATACTTAGAGGTAAATACAAATGGCTCTCCTATCTTAGCTGAATAAATAGCATCACTAAACTTGGCACTAATAAAATTAGTCGCCATAGCTTCGTTCAGCCAACCAATTTCACCACCCTTACTACTAGAGTTTCTATCCAAAGAGTACGCAGTAGCAGCTTGTGCAAAGCTACTTGGGTTTGCCTTGAGTGCAGTGAGCAAACTGTCCCCATTAACTTGACCTTCGAAAGAGCCAGCAGGGGCTAATACAATGTGTCTTACCTTCAAGCTTTCAGGAGTATTTTTGACACCAACCAACTTAGCTACAGTGAACTTATCACCTTCATCCATAACCTTGCTAACTTCACCTACTGAAGCTCCAGATAGAAAAGCTAGGAAGTCAGCCGAAAATACTTGCGAATTAAACTCTGAAAGTGGAAGATACATATCCATGAAAGGAGTATCAGAAAATTCATCAAGGACTAAAGCTGGACTTTGACCTGAGCTAAGATCATTATGTGCTGTCTCAATATCTGACTTGGCGTTTTCAATATCTGACTTTGAAGGAACTATATTGGCATAGATCACATCTACCATGGCGGACTTGTCTATGGTCTTGAAATAATCTTTATGCTCGTCATAATATTTTTTCAGATCTGCATCTGTTGGGGTTACCTCGATATTAGTTGCTGAGTTAACGCCCTGTTGTACATAAAGAATATCTGCGATACTATTATCACCTTTCATGGCATACTCAACCTCTAGCTTATTGGCTAGGATCGCTCCTGCTAGCAGATTGACATACTTGTCATTAAGTTTTTGCTTCCGAACATTCTTTTCTATATCAACCCACATATTCTTGTATTGGTTGATTTGTGATTGTTCTTCAGGTGTATAATCTGCTTTAGAGTTAATTTGCTTAAGGAAATTAAGCAAGGCCAATTTATCAAATGAGCCTGATTCGGGATTGGCAAACATAGGGTTTTGGCTGATCACAGGAGAGATGTTTTCACCTTGGATCAAGTCAAATGTTTCAGCTGGTGACACTGTAATACCAAGTTTATCAGCTTCACTTAAGAGTACTTGCTCTGCAACCATTCCTTGGAAGACCTGATTTCTAACTTGATTGGTTTGAGAATCATCCAAAGTCGCCATTCCCTGAGATTTATACATCTCCATGACTTGGTTGACCTTGTCCTCATACTCTTGAATCTTTGTAGCCTTACCATTTACAGTAAAGGCATTCATTTCTCTATCTTGCATTATAGAGGAACCGCCTTTGATAATGTCTCCGAAGAGAAATGCAATTAGTGCCCCGCCAATAGCAATGACAAGACATCCTGCTCTGTTTCTAATTTTTTCTAATGTTGCCATATAATATATTTAATGCACTACTTTATTATTAAGTAATAATGCTTCATACCTTTTCAGTCAGCGAAGTTAGCAATTTTTTGATTATTTATCAAACTTTCTACGATTAGAAATAGCATCTTCAGTTTAATAGTATAATATTATTCATTTGAAGTCATACTTCTTTCAGTTCAAATTAACGAAAAGATTCTGGTAATTCATGGGATATATAGGTAGTTTCATATACTTTTTTGAGAAAGCATTATCTTTTATTCCATATAGTTCAATTCAAAGATACTGTCCCCAAAAAGTGTGTAAGTCCCAAGAATGTTATCTTTGAAAAGTTAAAAACAAAAGATAAACAAGAAGATGAGACTTACACAAATGCAATTTAAGGAAATTCTATCAAACGTGATGACAGAGCCAAATGGAGTTGGTCGTTTAATGGAGTTAATCATCGAAATAGCGATGCAAGGGGAGAGGGAACTGTATAAAGAAGATAGTGGCGATGTGAGCAATGGATACCGCCCCCGTCGCATCTTTGCGAGTGGTAATATGCTAGAATTACGAGTACCCCGAACTCGACAGCAGGGCTTCATGCCCTTGATTTTAGGCGTTCTCAAAGATCAAGAGAAAGAGATGGGAGAACTAGCAGGTTATCTATATAGCTGCGGTAATACGATGGAGGATATCTCTGGAGTATTCGAGCGTTTGTATGGTAAACGTTATAGTACGAGTCAAATCAATCGTCTCTCCTTATCGACCCAAGAAGCAGTAGAAGAGTGGCGTCAAAGACGTCTACCGAGGACTTTAGAGGCACTTGTTATCGATGCTACATATCTTCCTGTACGGAGAGGAGAAAGTGTGAGCAAGGAGGCATTTTTTGTAGTGATGAGTTTAGATAGCGAAGGACGTCGAGACATCGTGGGTGTCTATAATAATCCAACAGAGGGAAGCGGCATCTGGGGCGAGTTTTTTGAGGATCTAAAAAGCCGAGGACTCGAAGTGGTAGGACTAATCATTTCAGACGGGTTGAATAACATTGAAGAGGTTGCACGTGAGCACTTTACAGAAGTGGAAGTCCAGCTCTGCACGGTGCATCTACAGCGAGAAATAACTCGAAAGATACGCCCTCGAGATAAGTCAGCCATCGCAAGTGATCTACAGGAGGTCTTTAGTAAAGACGGCTCAAGAAGCTCACCTTTAGATGGCCTAGAGAGCTTTAAAAACTTTGCGTTCAGATGGCGTAAGAGCTATCCTTTTCTCACAAAAATAGCTAACGGTCAGAGGATAGAGTATTACTTCACATACCTAAAATACGACGTCAGTGTTCGCAAGTACATTCATAGTACTAACTGGATAGAACGCTTCAATAGACAGGTAAAGAAAGGGGCTCGATATAAATGTGCATTACCTAGCGTAGAATCCGCTCTACACTTGATAGGTAGTATTGCAATCAATGCAAACTATCTGAAGAAAAGAATAGGAGATCTAACTCTTGGACTTAGGAAGAACAATGAAAAGTAAATAACAACAATGTGCTTTATTTTCCAACACAAAGATATCAACCTAAAAGAATACGGCAAGGCGGTGTCTCCGCGGTGCTACGACAGCCTTGCCTTAATTCTTTATTGGTCTATCTTTAATGTTTATGGAAAACAAAGCGAAAAAATATGTAGGTTTGCTTTTCAGAGACGCATTCTGCCGTACACACTTTTGGGGACACTACCAATTCAAAGAAAGCATCGTGGCGAACTTTACTTAATTGTCGATGCGAAGACCATGGAAGTTAGGTTATAAAAAAGATATAAAAGTAGAAGCACATCAAAATAAGTTTTGATGTGCTTCTACTTTAGTTATGTATATAAATTAATATACACCTTTTCAATTACTTAATACCTCTTGCTGGGAGTAAGCTTGCTGCATTTGGCTTCTCAAGACCAGTAAATTCTGAGAAGCACTCTCCTAGATCTTTAGTATTACCACGGCTTAGTATCTTCTCACGCAAAGAATCACCTACTTCAGGATTGAGTGAACCATGAGCGGTAAAGTATTCTCCAACATTTACAGCGAGAACCTCTGACCATAGGTAGCTATAGTATCCTGCTGCATAACCACCACCCCAAATATGATTGAAGTAAGAAGTCATATAACGTGGTGGAATTTGAGGATCCAATAAGTTAAGCTTTGACAGAGCTTCATTCTCAAAGTTAGCAATATTATCAGCTGTCAAGTCATCAGCACTTTCAAGTGAATGGAAAGCCAAGTCTGCTGAAGAAGATGCAAGGTTTTCACCAAGAGCATATGCTGCATGGTAGTTAATTGATTCGAGCATCTTAGATTTTAGATCTTCTGGCATTGGCTCACCAGTTTCGTAATGCACCGCGAAGTTATTAAACACTTCAGGTACTGATGCAAAATACTCATTGAACTGTGATGGCATCTCTACGAAATCGCGTGTAACATTTGTTCCGCTAAGGGTTTCGTATTCAACATTAGACAATAGTCCGTGTAGAGCATGTCCAAATTCGTGGAACATAGTAGTTACTTCATCCCAAGTCAGTAGATTTGGCTGACCTTCTGGAGCCTTTACAAAGTTACATACATTGTATATAATAGGTAATTGATTGTTACGACGACTTTGGCTATGGAACTCACCCATCCAAGCACCGCCACCCTTAGTAGGCCTACGGAACAAGTCAATATAGATCATTGAGATCTGGCTGCCATCCTTATCAAAGATATCATAAACGCGTACATCTGGATGATAAGTAGGTATGTCAAAGCGTTCCTTGAAAGTAAGACCATAAACTTTTCCAGCAGCATAGAACACACCATCTTCAAGCACTTTTTCAGCCTGCAAATATGGCATCACATCTTCACTACTGAAGTTGTACTTCTCTTGCTTCATCTTGTCAGAGTAATAAAAGCGATCATATGGCTGAAGTTTGAAATCTGACCCTTCTGTCTTTTGTGCATAGGCTTCAATTTCAGCTGTTTCCTTATCTGCAGCAGGTCTGTAGGCCTTAATCAGATCCTCAAAGAAGCTCCATACATTCTCTGGTGTCTGAGCCATAGTATTACTTAGCGAATATGAAGCATAGTTAGGGAATCCCATTATGTTTGCCTTCTTATGGCGTAATTGTGCTATCTCCAAAATGACAGGATAGGTATTAATCTCTCCAGTTCCATTTGAGCGATTGATAGACGCATTATACACTTTTTCGCGAAGTGCACGATTATCTAGACTAGAAAGGATGCCTTGCTGTGTAGTATTGCTAATAACAATTGCATAAGGAGCAGCGATACCTGCTTCTTTAGCATCTGCAGCACACTGATTAATGGCAGCTTCACTTAGACCAGCTAGATCGTTAACGTCTTCAACTGCTACCATAGCCTTATTACGTGCGTCAATGTTCATCTGCACAAACTGTTGTTGCAACACAGCTAAGCGAGCATTAATCTTTTCCAGCTCTGCTTTCTTATCTGAGTCAAGGTTTGCACCAGAACGAACAAATCCTTTGTAAATCTCATCAAGAAGCTTTTTGTCCTCACCCTGAAGAGTTTCGAACTCATTATCATACACCACTTTTATGCGATCAAAGAGCTTATCATTAAATGATATCTCATCACTAAGGGCAGTCAAAAGAGGTATGACTTCATTCTCAATCTCCTTTATTTCATCTGTTCCATCCGCTCCTGAAACAGTAAAGAAGGCACTAGAGACTCTTGAAAGAAGAGCACCGCTATCTTCATAAGGAAGTATAGTATTTTCAAATGTAGGAGCTTCTTCATTATTTACAATAGCCTCAATTTCAGCTCGTTTCTCCTTAATACCTTCTTTAAAAGCAGGTAAATAGTGCTCGTTTTGGATTTTGCTGTAGTCTGGCACATGGTAAGCCAATGTACTAGGTTCCTTAAATGGGTTTCCGTCCATAGGATCTTTTTTCTCTCCAGAGCAACTTGCTGCAAGCATAGTAACTGCGGCCAAGCTCCCCAGAATCATTGTTTTAAATGTATTCGACATGAACTTTCTGTATTTAATTGTTAAACTTGTGTTATTCTTAGCAAACATACCCAAAAAAGTAGATATAGACACCACCTAATACAGGTGTTTGGATATCATAAAAAACGCAGAGTAATAAAGCTATCACTATTAATTACCTATAACTAGTGGAAATAACTTTTTTTTGCAAAAAAGCATCTGCTAACTATCGTAAATTTATCCTATAGGAGGGCGTTCACTTCGTTATATAAAAGAATGTTTTCTCAGGTATGAAGAAACGAGATCTTAGGCAAGATAACTTATTAGAAAAAACGAGTGAGTATTTGACCCTTATCAAACACTCACTCGTAATAATTGTGCACAGAATGAGACTCGAACTCACACACCGAAAAACCAGTACTACCCCCTCAAAGTAGCGCGTCTACCAATTCCGCCACCTGTGCATCATTCCTTCTTATATATACCGAATGTCTTTGTGCCCAAGAAAGGACTCGAACCTTCACGTCATTTCTAACACTAGTACCTGAAACTAGCGCGTCTACCATTCCGCCACTTGGGCAGATAAAACTAGGTGTCATCCGATACATATTAAATGAGGGGTTGGAATAGCCCTCATTCGTGATTGCAAAGATACATATTTTTTCTTTTTTACCAAATTAGCTAATTCGTATTTTTGTACACTGAATCATTTTATCTTTATGCTTTTAAAATAGACTGCTAGTTTTAGAGATTTATTTATTCTTCTATATATATCACAACACTAAATATCAGATCAAAAAAAAAAGACTTTCACTCTTCATAACCCTCACATCATAACGAAAGAGACTCATGAATATCTACTCTGATAATGGTTGGCGATGAAGGAGGTGTTCCATCAAGATCACACTAATAACTCCTACCACAAAACCATTGGCCACTATGGGTTGAATAAAGGCGGGGATACTATCAACCATGTTTTGAGGCAAAAAGGAAGTGTAGAGAGCAAGCATCAGAGGAACGGCTATAACCAACGCATCCTCAAAATTATTAATTAGGTGCCCATTACCGATAAGTTGCAATGAAGACCCTAGTTGCATACACATTAGGTAAAATAATATACCTCCCATCACAGCTTCGGGAATAGAGGTAAGAAAAATAACTACATTAGGAAAGACTGCACAGAGAATTAATCCTATTCCCGCCGGGATTAGAGCATACCGAGAAGCACAACCTGTAGTCATAATTATGCCTGGACTAATAGAGAAATCTACTGGCCCAATGATTCCAAAGCATCCATTCACAGCATTAGATAGCCCCGTCACTCTAAGGCCTCTGACATTTCGCTCCATCTGACGATCAGCACCTATGGCCTGCCCTACTGCTTGCACAGAACCTAACTCATTTATAAATAATGCTACGTAACAGCAGATAAAGGAGAGCAATACTCCTGGATCAAAAACGAATGAAGAGATAAAAAACTCTCTTTCGGCAGGGTCTCCCATAGGTGTACCAAGAGACCAATCCGATGAGATCGCTCTATATACCAGCGTCCCTATGATCATCCCCCACAGCAAGACAGTACTCTTCCAAATGCCACTCAATAGACGATTGGAAATGAGTAAAAATACGAAGAATGTAATAAAGAATAGATACTTTGTCCCCTCAGAAACATCGCCAGAAAAGCACATCTTCAGAATCGTCGGCGTCAGTGTAATAGCTATCAAAGCAAGTATTACTGCGATAATTCTAGGGGTAAAGATTGATTTAATGCGTTTAATGAGAGGTGTAAAAGAAAGAATAAATAAAATTAATCCACCAATAATGATAGAACTATAAATCGCATCAAAGCCCTGAGACTGAGTAGCGATAATCCCCACTAAAAGTACGGTAGCTGGTCCTATCACGATAGGTAAACGATGCCCCCACAATACCTGGACAATAAGAGCAAGTCCGACTAAAGCAAAAAGTTTTTGAATATAAAAAACCTGTCCGATCGAATTGCCATACTGTAGACCACCGACTAAAGCACCTACAATAATCAACGTTGGTATCGTCACCAAGAACCACTGTATGCCATAAAGCAAAAGTGGGACACCACCTAACTTATCTTCCAGTTCGTACCTAAAGCGTTTGTCCGATTTAGCTTCCATCTTTTTCTTCACATAGTTTCACACTTCTATCTCAATAATATCTCTTCAGAGAAAAAGATATCAATTCAGTTACAAAGCTACCCATTAAGCAAAGCATCGCAAAATCCTGAAAACATCATCTCCAGACTATCCTTATATATCAAATTCACAAAAGAGATCAACTCAAAAAGAAATAACACCACCCCTTTATTCCCCCAAAACGATCTCAGTTTGTTTCCTTTTTTTCTCAACTATAATCATGAAAGCAAGGAATAAAGGTCTCGTTGGCAAATATTAATATTTGTATCTGATAAATAATTACAAAGCTTAGAAATCACATTTTTCCGAAATATATCATACTCAACGCTTTGGTCAAGTAATAGGACCAGACAACTGAAATATTATTGATATATTTGTTTTACCGCATACAATAATTACATATCAAAACGATGTTCGATAATCAGAAACGTGCTTATATTGCTATCTCTCAAGACAAAGAGATCACATTAAATCCCCAAATGGCAAATCGCCATGGTTTGATTACGGGGGCTACAGGGACGGGTAAGACTGTTACCCTACAAAACCTCACTGAAACATTTAGTGAAATGGGGGTTCCGGTTTTCGTAGCAGACATCAAAGGGGACTTCTCTGGGATAGCCAAGGCAGGTGGCAATAATTCAAGTGTTATGAAGCGTGTCGAACGTTATCAATTGGCGAAGAAAGGTTTTGAATTTAAGGCTTTTCCCACTCAATTTTGGGATGTATTCGGAGAGCAAGGACACCCTGTACGGACAACCATTACCGAGATGGGACCGCTGCTTCTCGAGCGTCTCCTTAACCTCAATGATACCCAAAGTGCTATCCTATCCATGATCTTTAAGATTGCAGATGATAATAACTTGCTCTTAATTGACCTCAAGGATTTACAAAAAATGGTAGAGTTTGTGGGGAATAATCGCAACGAGTACACTACGAAATATGGTAACATTTCACCAGCAAGTATCGGAGCTATACAGAGAGCGTTACTGAGATTGGAGAATGAAAATGCGGAACATTTCTTTGGCGAACCAGAATTGATAGTGGATGATTTCATCCAAACCATTAATGGCAAAGGGATGGTGAATATCTTGGCAGCTGATAAGTTAATGCACTCTCCACGCATTTACACTACGTTCCTACTATGGTTGCTCTCTAACCTCTATGAGAGTCTACCTGAGGTCGGTGATATGGATAAGCCCAAACTGATCTTCTTTTTTGATGAGGCCCATCTACTTTTCAATGATATGCCTAAGCATCTGTTGGATAAAGTGGAGCAGATAGTCCGTCTCATTCGCTCCAAAGGTGTAGGAATATACTTTTGCACGCAAAATCCTGCCGACATTCCTGACTCCATATTGGGTCAGCTAGGCAATCGTGTACAGCACGCCCTACGTGCCTATACTCCTAAGGATCAGAAGGCGGTCAAAGTGGCCGCTCAGACCTTCAGAGCCAACCCCCAATATGATACCGAAACGGTTATCACGCAGCTAGAGACTGGAGAAGCATTAGTCTCATTTCTAGACGAAAAGGGAGCCCCGCAAATGGTAGAACGTGCTTATATTTTACCTCCTCAGAGCCAGATCGGTCCGATAACAGAGGAGGAACGCAACCAAGTGATCCAAGAATCGCTTGTGTATGGCGTGTATGAAAAGTTAATAGACCGTGAATCCGCCTACGAAATAATCTCGAAGCGACAAGATCTGAAAGCGGAGGAACAGCGACAAGCGGAGCTACAAAAAGAAGCCTTAGCAAGGGAGAAAGAACTAGAAAAGCAAAGAAGGGAAGCGGAACGACAGGCACGTGCTGAAGCTCGAGAAAAGAAAGCGGAGGGAGGTAGCATGCTTGAAGATTTGATTAAGCAAGTCGGAAAAAGCACTCAACGACAGATTAGCAATCAGTTGGGCAGAACCATCACCCGTACCATATTTGGCACCTTCTTCGGTAAGAAAAGGTAATCTCTCCCTCATTGAGTAGAGGCATCTCAGATTATAAATTCACTGAATAGATCTGCCAATTGACCTATGTTTTAACATCTCAAACATGTGTAGGTAGGTTTCTTTTTTGCCGATCAATCCTAGTGTTAGTTTTCAAAGATAACACTCATCTAACTTACAGCTGTATTTTATACGATACTGACTTGGTTGCGATGCCATATATCACGATGTAAAAACACACCTCTCTATCACTTTTTGCATGTAATAGAGAGGTGTAACTATATATTAGTTCAACATTTTCAATAGGCTATTAAAGCAAACGGACTCCAGGCATTGCAATAACTTGTCGAAGTAGACAAACACTTTTCATCACCTAATGTTGCTCGTTACGTAAAAGCTGTTTAGAAGTTTCTAGCAAATGCCGCTAGCTCTGTGAAAATAACTCCTATCCCATAGGCACCTGCATCAGGATAGCCGATACTTCTTTCGCCTACAGTACCAGCTCTTCCAAGATGAGCTACAAATTCCTTTGTCTTCTCAGCTCCCTCTACTGCTGCTTTTGCGGCCACTTCCATAGCGTCAATTAGCTGCATTCCCTGCTCAGCAGACTTTGTCAAGCTTTCTGCAGCAGGGTAGAGTGCGTCTATAAGCGTTTTGTCACCAACGACTGCCCCTCTTCCGAAAGACCTTTCTCCAGTCTCTTGGATTCCCTTTACAGCTGCATGCATCATCTCTGCTAATTCTTTTACGCCTATCTCCTCAGCAGTCTTAACTACCTTTCCTGCATATCTGAAGGCACTGCCCCATAGTGGGCCAGAAGCACCTCCGCAGTACTCCATAATGATTTCAGAAGAGCTGATTAAGAATTCTCCAATATTGCCCTTCTTCCGGGTTGCCCAGTCATTTTTCAACTGTCTAAAGCCTTTTGCGATACTCATACCAAAATCACCATCGCCATTTCGGTCGGCTTCGCAAAACTCTACCTCGTGAGCTATGATGATATCAGCCATCTTGTCAACTAACGTTACCATTCCAGCAGTATTGATAACATCGTTAATTACAGGCTTACCTTTAACCTCATAAGTCGTCTCCTCTCCGTCAATCAACTCTGGCTTTATGGTAACGCTTTTCTTCGCCTTCGTTTCTGATGGAACGGTGCCTAAGACTTTTGACAAGGCATCAATCGCTTCTTCACACGCCTTAGCACGTGAAGATATATCAGTGCCCCACGTCAAAGCAGGTGTAACTACAGGCTCATCCAATAGCTCTATGAGTTCATCATCAAGCCGTAAAAATGATAATGATGCCCCTGCCATATCAATAGAGGTCATGTAGTTACCGACCATAGTCTTATAAATATGGACCCCTTTTTCCTCTAAGATAGTGGTTACAGAGTTATTAAATAAGTACAACTCTTGTAATGGCGTTCCTCCGAAGCCATTGACCAATAATGCTATTTTCTCACCTCTCCTTAAGCCTAGATCCTCCATGATATCTGGGACCATTCTTGCAGCTAATTCATCTGCGGACTGGATCTTCTCACGCGTACGCCCTGGCTCACCGTGAATTCCGACACCAAATTCCATCTCATCATCACCCAACTCAAAAGTGGGTGTCCCTGCTGCAGGGACCGTACCTGATGTTAGTGCAAAACCTAGACTTCTAACATTGTCAGCTACTTTTTGAGCCACTCGCTTCACTTCATCTAATGAAGCCCCTTGCTCCGCCTTAGCACCCGCAATTTTATGTACAAAGACAGTACCAGCGACTCCTCTTCGTCCAACAGTATATAAGCTGTCCTTAACTGCAATATCATCAGCCACGTAAACAGCCTCTACATTTATTCCATCCTCCTTGGCTAGAGCTGCTGCATTATTAAAATTCATCAGGTCGCCCGAATAATTTTTCACTATCATCAAAGTGCCCTTCTCTGACTGAGATAACTTTAGTGCATTATAGACTTGGATCTGCGAGGGGGATGCAAACACATCACCACACACGGCGACGTCCAACATCCCTTTGCCTACAAATCCAGCATGAGCTGGCTCGTGCCCAGAGCCACCACCAGATACTAATGTAACCTTAGATGGATTTATCTCTCTCTTGATGACGACCTTGTATTTCTCTACAAATTCTAACTCTGGATGAGCCTTTGCCATTCCATGACACATGTCATAAACAAATGACTCAGGTGTATTTATGATTTTTTTCATAGTCCAGTTTCTTACCCTTTCTTCGCTTTACTCTTTGCCTCTCTACCTATCTTATCAGCAGTGATTATTGCAGCCTCTACGTCTTTGACAGTAAGAGGGAAGGGCATAAAATGAATACTTTCCTCAGGAATACAAGCCTTTTCTGCTACCTTGGTCAGTCTATCTCCAATATCTTTCACACCTAGATCCTCTAGGCAAACAGGAAGACCGACAGACAAACAAAAGTCTACAACAGTATCAATTTCCGCCTGTTTGGCATTTTCAAGCACAAGCTGACATATAGTCCCGAATGCTACTTTCTCGCCATGAAACATCCCATGTGCATCTTCGAGTACCGTCAAACCATCGTGAATGGCATGAGCTGCAGCTAATCCACCACTCTCAAAACCTAATCCCGAAAGGAGTATGTTTGCTTCTATGATATTTTCAAGAGCTGGGGTCACCACCTTATTATCATTTGCAATCTTTGCCTTATAACCATCTTCTAATAGAATTTTATAACAGAGCTCAGCAAGTGCAGCTGCAGCATTAGTCCCCCTAGCAAGTAGCTCTCCTGTTTCTCTATTAGCACCACATGGCAAGCCAGCATTGACATTACCAAATGACTGAACATTAGCTCTAGCTTCAAAATAAGTTGAAAGGGCATCTCCCATTCCAGATACTAAAAATCTGGTCGGTGCATTTGCAATCACTGTAGTATCTATTAACACTACGCTCGGGCTTTGCTTAAAGTAAGCATAGTCATCAAACTGCCCATCTGGTGTATACAGCACAGCTGAGTGTGACGTAGGAGCATCCGTAGCAGCAATAGTAGGAACGATAATTAACGCTTCACCCTCTGCTATAGTCTTAGCTGTGTCAATGGCTTTGCCACCCCCGAGCCCTATAGTACAGTCACAAGAGTTATCAATAGCAATCTTTTTTAACTTATCTATCTCCTCTCTAGAGGCTTCACCAGCAAAGTCCGCCTTGATAAAATTCACACCATACTTCTCTGCTGTAGCATCTAGTTTATCCTGCACTCTAGCAGCATCATCTTTATGTGCAACAAGTAATGCATTGGTTCCAAATGTTTTCACGAAATAACCAAGATTTAGTATCTCGTCTTCACCTTGTACATATTTTGTAGGACAAATGAAAGCTTTTCTCATAATATTTATTTTAATAATTAAACTATTTATGTAAATCACTACGGGTAATCTGGTTTGACTACACCGCATAATATATTGTAAAAACGATGGGGCTATCCACCCTTTATTCTTATTCTTTATTAGTGAAGTAGCAATTATGCCTTCAACTCCTGCGGAGACTCCACTAAAGTATTCCAATAACTCAGTTGCCGGTTACCTTAAGCCCTCAGTAAGATTTCACCAAGCTATAACAAAAATGTGATCTAAGATTGATAGCAAAAAAACTATTCATATAACTTAGAATTCTTGCTCGAATCATCTACATGACAAAAATCTTCTTCAAACGCAAAAACACAAACATATTGTCATCCCAAATATACCTAAATATATTTCATATCTAAAAGATTTACTCAATTAAGTTACCATTACCTACACATCATACATATCAAAAAGGCACACATTAATATAAAAACCATCACATTATTATCATTTTTGGGCAATACTACTTAAAGACAAAATCTCTCAATAAAAATTTGCGAGACCATTATCTTGTCTATCGAGATATCCTTAAAAAAAGAGACTTAATCTCCCTTTGCCCATAACATCGAAATAAGTCAATTAACAGCTTCGGTATCTTATTACGAACGTGAGTGGAGTCTATGTAAGAAACCACGTTCCTTTAGATACTTGGAAAACTCGAATAACTTTGCGGACAGATGGAGAAAAACTATACCTTCTGACTAAAATAGCTTATGGTCAACGGATAGGGTAATACTTCAGTTACCTCAAAAATGACGTCTGCGTTCGGAAGTACATTCATTACACCGACTGAATAAAACGTTTCAATAGAGATAGGTAAAGAAAGAAGCCGATATAAATGTGGGATACATACTGTGGAATCAGCTCTATACCTGATAGGTAGTATCGCAATCAATGCAACCTACCTGACGAAAAGAATGGGAGATCTAACGCTTGGACTTAGGAAGAACAATGATAAGTAAATAAGAACAATGTGCTTTATTTCCCATCACTAAGATATCTACCGAAAAGACACGGCAAGGCGTTGTCTCCACAATGCTACAACAGCCTTGCCTTAATTTTTTGTAAGTCGATCTTCACTATTTATGGAAAACAAAGCGAAAAAATATGTAGGTTTACTACTCGGAGACGCATTCTGCCGTACACACTTTTGGGGGACTTTAACCGAATGAATTTAAAAACAAGATAAGTGTCTTTTTGAGAGATATTTAAGTGCATTAATCCTTCAGATCTTTTATACTGATTCCCAACATTTGATAAACATCATATAAACATTGGTCTACAAAATCTAACTTCTCTTGTGAGTATTTCAATTCTAAGTAGAGCAACTGCTGAAACCCTTGAATAATCTGATTACTTAAAGGACCATTTTTTAATATATTAATAAATACATTTTTAATCTCGATTTCTTGTTGATTAATATCAAGTTGTGTTTGTGTAATTGCATCCACTAATTTTACACATGGCGTAGCAGAAACCATACTAATATTTTCCATGCAATTGGTATAGTAATTATCTTTAGAATTTATTTTCTTATAAAACTCTTCCAATAATTGTTTTGTAGTCAATGTATATCCTCTATATTTATTTTTAATAAATTCAAACAATGCTGGATGTTCGTCTCCTAAAATATTTTTTATATATTTCTCTGTACTCATTGAAGACTTAATATCGGGTAGATGGAATTTGAAATAAAAAAAGTCATCTGTCAACAATATAGCTTGCTTATCTTCACAAACGAACGAAGTATTAAAAATATAGTCAAAAACAATCCCTTTGTTATCATCTATATCTATATTTCTCTTGACATCAATAAATTTAGGAGAAACAACTGCTTCACAGTTCTTTTCTATCCATTTCAAAAGGCCTTCTAAATATATAATGTTGTTTTGATGTGCATTTTCTGGAATCTGATATTTTATTATGTCTTCGTTTGTTATGACAACTGATAATTCAGATTTTGGTTCTGATTTAAGAATTCTCAATTTCTGTTTTATCATATCTATGGTAATAACTGAAATTAGAAATTTGTGAGGATATGTAATGTCGTGTTCTTTTGCTATCTGGTAAAGAATAGCCAATGAAGAAAAGTCGATAACATAATTAGTTGTATTAACAGGCTGAGGTAATGATTCATAATATAAAAGAGGAATGAGTAAGATACCGTTGTGCTGATAAATCAAACTGGTATAACCACCTAAATACTCATTCCTAAATGCCTGTATTATAACTTCAGTAAAAGATAATTCTTCGTTATAGTATTTATTTATTGCTGTTTCTCTAAGTAATTCCTCTTGTTCGCCATGTTCCCCAAAAAAAGATATTAAATCTTTCTTCATTTCTTCTGGGTCAGAGCTAGTAAAGTTGAACGCTTCCATTGATAATCCCGAAAGAGGTTGCTTTGCTTCTTCTAAGATTCTATCATGTAAATAAAGATACTTATCCATTATTCGCAATATGCGAATTGAATAATCTTTGCTTGACATTTTTTTAATGGATATAACATCACCTAATTTGTGCCCTAATAACTCACCATAGAAATTGTCAGAATTTTTTTTATCCATTTCAAAGAAATAGATTTCGCCATTAGACTCATATTTCACGAAACAGCCATCTGTAATTTCATCAAATTCTTTAAAAATCTCTTTAGTTTGTGATTTTTGCGAATACAAACACGTTGCAGACAGATATGCAGAACGGACAGTCCTTTTATCAGAATACTTATAAAAAATCTCCATTCCTTCAAGAAAACAACCTCTATCAACCAATATACTCGCCACTATTGGTATATTTTGATCAATAGAAAAGGGATAGTCTTCAAAACTTTTTGCCATTGATTTGATTTCACTATCACACCAATTCTCATTAATAAGATCTAAGCACCTTAATTTTAGACATAAAAAAGTCTCATCTTTTTCATGTTTATTTAAGAATGTATTGCAAATTTTCAGGCATCTAATCCAGTTGTGCATAATAACACACAAATCCGCTTCAATTCTCAAGAGATCAGGTTGAAATGAAAAATTTAATCTCCAGTGTTCTAATAACATAAGTAATTCCTTTGAATTTCTTTTGGCTGCATATAAAGACTTAATGTATAAGAACAAATGAAGGTTCTCTACTCCGCTATCAACAATCTTTTTATATAAATCTACAGCAGATTCATACATTTTAAAATAATAGAAAGTATAAGCAATGTGTAATAATAAATTCGGTAGTTGAATAGTAGATGCTAATTCACTCAAAGTCGATATCTGCGTAGAATCCAATATTCCACTAATCAGTGATTTAACAATCGTTTCTATTAAAGTTTTCAATTCCTGATTTTCAAACTTCTTGTTTTGGATAATATCAGATAGTTTTAATTCATCTGTTTCACCTATACCCATTAATGTAAAAATTGAAGCAAGATAGTTATCAACTACATAGTTATCAATTTTCTCAACGGAGTTTATCCAGTCTCGTATTGCTATCCCACATTGGATTTTATCGTTTTTCTTTAGATAACAGAAGGCCCTCAGGTAAAGAATATTCGATTCTTTTAATTCAGAATCATTTAAGATTTCAAGAGCAAAATCTGTTTGTTCATTGAGTTGTAATACATTTGCACAAAGCAAAGCAAAAATGTGGTTCTTGCTTTCCAATTGAAGATATTGATTTCTCATTTTGGAAATATAGGCCTGTTCTTTTGTAAGTACACATTTGATATAAGAATCAAAAAAAAATAATGCTCCATATTTCTTTTCTATTTCAGACCCTTCAATCTTAGCTAAAATCTTCTTCAGAAGTACCTGTATTTTTTTTAGAATGTCAATATCCCCTTGGTTTAATGTCTGAAAAGTGAAGTGATACTTACGAATATACTCTTCAAACAATAAATTTATGTAAAATATATTTTCACTAAAGTTGTTTATTGTTACATCCTGAGGATTGTAACTTTTAAAATCAGGAAGCATTCCGAGCTCTTTCATTATCAAAATACTTTCATACAGATTTTTTTCAATGAAATAATTATACAACATCTGTTGAAATAATTGTTTTTGTTGAACAAATTTTGGTATAAAACCAAAATCATATGTCTTAGCTCTTAAAAAAATGATATACCATGCAACTATATTATACTCATCGTCATATAATAATTCTTTAGCAAGTTCATCAGCCTTATCTAAATCTTCAATTTGTAAATATGCTAGAGCTGCTTGTTCTTTAATTTGAACATTCAACTTGTTTTTTGCATAGGCAGAAATGAAACATTGACACATTTCATATTTGTTCCCCAATAAACGATTACATACTCCTTTTTGATATAATATTTGAGCACATAATTCATTTGAGGGTTGCTGCTTACTTCCAGTAAAACTTTTCTCCAGTTCTTGCAATAATGATAACGCTGTTTCAGGCTTAAACTCTTGTAGTTTAGCTACGTAAGTGTCAAATCTTTCTTTCCATTGTGGCTCTATATTGTCGTAGTTGAATGTACAACCGACAAAACTATCTGTAACATTTCCAATAATAGTATTGGATTTATCTCCATCTTGTTCTATACTAATTTCTTTGTGTTCCTGATTTTTATTTTTGCAAGAAAAACATTTGAACCGCTTCATTATTTTACATTTGTTGTATTACCAATATTACTTCCACTAACATCACCTATTACGGCATTTGAACTACTTCCTTCTTGCTCAATGCAATTTTTATTTTTAATAACAAAAGAATTGTCGTTTCCGACAAAAAAACTCGCAAGAGATACAAATCCTCCAAGAATAGCGACAAATGATTCCGCAGATGCCTCTTTAAAGGCCCATATAACTGTTCCTATCAAATAAATACCGTTTACTATTAGTACTGTTATTTTTGATTTCATTTCACATTTTCTACTATTTTTATTCCTTCTTCTATTCCCCTATTGAGCCAATCATTACATATACCCTAATGTCTCTGAGATCTGAAGATTATTTCGACATATGATTAGAATTAAACATGAAATAGGTATTAGCAAGGCTAAAAAAGAGTTTATAGATGACTCTGTTTACTTGATGTATTTAACCTCAAATACTTTTTGATTCAAGTCATGGTTTTGCACATCTACCCAAAATCCCTTTGAGTACCACAAATATATAAAAAAAATAACATTTTTATCCAGCTAGTATTACAATAACTCAATGAGTTTCATGACCGTTTGTAGGAAAGTTAAGATTAATATATAAAAGAGACGGGGAGCAAGGCGTGCCTTGCTCCCCGTCAGGGTATATATAGTACGCTCATACGAGCGTCGGAAGTATTTTTACTTCACTTCTTCAAAGTCTGCGTCAGTGACATTGTCATCTGAGTTACCAGATTGAGCACCTCCAGTATTAGCACCTGCATTGGCATTTGCTCCTGCTGTTGGGTCTGCACCTGGTTGACCACCTTGCTGTGCATACATCTCCTCTGACATCTTCTGAGCAATCTTATTAAGCTCTTCCATTGCTGTGTCAATAGCAGAAATATCCTGAGCCTTATGTGCTTCCTTCAGTTTAGCTAGAGCAGCCTCTAGTTCACTCTTCTTGTCCGCAGGGATCTTATCGCCCAAGTCAGTCAATTGCTTCTCAGTCTGGAAGATAACACTATCAGCCTGATTGATCTTATCCACACGCTCTTTCTCCTTAGCATCTGCCTCAGCATTAGCTGCAGCTTCTGCCTTCATACGCTCGATGTCGGCATCAGAAAGACCGCTAGAAGCTTCGATTCTAATCTTCTGTTCCTTACCAGTACCCTTGTCCTTAGCACTTACGTTCACGATACCATTAGCATCGATATCGAAAGTTACTTCGATCTGAGGTATTCCACGTGCTGCTGGTGGTATCCCGTCTAGGTTAAATCGTCCAAGGCTCTTATTGTCCTTAGCCATTGGGCGTTCACCCTGAAGGACATGAATCTCTACAGAAGGCTGATTATCAGCTGCAGTAGTAAATACCTGTGACTTCTTAGTTGGGATAGTAGTATTCGCCTCAATCAGCTTAGTCATCACACCACCCATAGTCTCAATACCTAGAGACAGAGGAGTCACGTCCAGTAGAAGGACATCCTTCACATCTCCACTAAGGACACCACCTTGGATAGCAGCACCAAGTGCTACCACTTCGTCAGGATTGACACCCTTAGAAGGTTGCTTACCAAACATCTTAGCCACCATCTCCTGAATAGCAGGGATACGAGTAGAACCACCTACTAGGATAACTTCATCTACATCACTTGCTGATAGGCCTGCATCCTTCAATGCTTGGTTAACTGGTCCCTTACATGCTTGGATGTACTTATCACTAAGTTGTTCAAACTTAGATCTTGAAAGGCTACGTACCAAGTGCTTTGGAATACCATCCACAGGCATAATGTATGGAAGGTTAATCTCAGTATTAGTGCTGCTTGATAGCTCGATCTTAGCCTTCTCTGCAGCTTCCTTAAGTCTCTGAAGAGCCATTGGATCTTTACGAAGATCGACATTCTCGTCCTTCATAAATTCATCTGCTAGCCAGTCAATAATCACGTGATCAAAGTCATCACCACCAAGGTGAGTATCACCATTAGTACTCAAGACCTCAAATACGCCATCACCTAGCTCCAGGATAGAGATATCAAATGTACCTCCACCGAGGTCAAAGACAGCCACCTTCATATCCTTATCGCTCTTATCTAGTCCATAAGCTAAAGCAGCAGCTGTAGGCTCGTTCACGATACGCTGAACCTTAAGCCCTGCGATCTCACCAGCCTCCTTAGTCGCCTGACGTTGTGCATCACTAAAGTATGCAGGCACAGTAATAACTGCATCAGTCACATCAGCTCCTAAGTAATCTTCTGCGGTCTTCTTCATCTTTTGAAGCACCATAGCAGAGATCTCTTGAGGTGTGTAAAGTCTGCCATCAATATCTACACGAGGGGTATCATTTTCGCCCTCAACCACTTTATATGGAAGGCGGTCAGCCTCATCCTTGATCTTTGAGAATCTCTCGCCCATAAATCTCTTGATAGAAGAGACTGTGTGCTGTGGATTGGTTATTGCCTGACGTTTAGCAGGATCACCTACTCTACGCTCGCCTCCATCAACGAACGCTACCACACTAGGTGTAGTACGCTTACCTTCTGCATTTGTAATCACTACCGGTTCGTTATTCTCCAGTACAGCGACACAAGAGTTGGTAGTACCTAAGTCTATTCCAATAATTTTTCCCATGTTCTTTATTATATTTTGTTTGTTATTATTTTCGTTCTTACATGTGTATAGTGGCAAATGATATGCCAACACAGATGACACCCTCAATCAAAGTGACAAAGAGTGCCAAAAATGACATTTTCGGCAGAGTCTCTCCGTATTCACTACCATTGTTATTAGTATTCGTCTCAGACTCTACAATCCCAGAGTTATTAAATGTACCATCCTAAAAAAAGCGGATGCGACATCCGTCACATCCGCTCACAGTATTGTAATTACAATGATAGGTCTATCCTTAATTGGTTAGATCAACAGGGATCTCACCGGTATTAAAGTAAGTCAAGTTTATGGTACGAAGCAATCTAGTATATATAGACTGTAGGTAAGATGCCTGTGCTTGCAACTTACGGTTTCGTGCCTGCTCCCATTCATACGTACTAATACGACCAGCACGATACTCTAGGTCTGCAATATCTAGTGCTTTCTGGCTTAGCTGCAAATTTTCTTTAGATACACGATATTGCTCTTCAGCCTTGAGAAGGTCTGCCTCCGCTAAGACTATATTACGTCGGTCACTATACTGCTGCTGTATGAGCTGTCCTTGTAGCCTAAGCTGTTGGAGCTTGGCTTGCTTGATCTGGTTCCGTACCTGTCCTTTATTATATATAGGAATATTGAGGGATACACCTATATAGCTACGTCCATTGTGTTTCAATTGATCACCAAAATCAGGATTTACCCCTTTAAATCCATCTCCAAAGTTATAATAATAGCTATTGGAATAACCTCCATTAAGAGATAGAGAAGGGATATAACGACTCTTAGCAATCTTGACATCATAAACAGAAAGTTCTAGATCTCTCTGTAATAATGCTGTACGAGGTAAGATCCATTCGTGATTCATGTTATGAGGAGTAGCCTTCTTAAGACTAGCAACAACCGTTTCAGGACTCACTTGCTCAATCTCCAAATCTGTCTCAGAAGTGACACCCATGTCTAGGAGGAGTGATCTTTTGGCACGAGAAACGTCAGCTTGGGTCTCCACAACTGCCAATTGGTCACGACCCATCTGGCTTTCTATCTCAATTTGCTGCGAAAAAGCTACTTTTCCAAGTCTTACCTGCTCCTTGACCTGCTCATAGTACTGCTCAGTAAGGGTTAGATTCTCCTTTGCAGTCATCGCCATTTCTTGAGCCAAGAGTAGCTGAATATAGCTAGAAGCCACCTGTAGAGCAATGTTATCCATAGTCTCAGAGACAATATAATCAGAATTCGCTAAGGCTGCTTTAGTCTTTTGCAATTGGTACCAACGTGCACCTCCGCTGAAGATGGTTAGTTCTCCGCCAATCTGAAAGGACGTATTGGCACTAGATACATCTTGGTACACTTGATTCTTATTCGGTGATCGACCAAATGAGACATTCTCTCCGACAGAAGCATTAACGCTAGGCAGAAAGGCTTCCTTTGATGCTTGATAATCCAAGCCAAGCATATCCACCTGAGGTTGTAAGCTCAGCAATTGTGGGCTATTCTTTTGTGCCAGTTCAATACAATCTGACAGACTTAACTCCCGTCCCTGCACCGAGACCATAGTACTCTTATCTTGTGCTTCAAGCGAACCAAAGCCACAGAAAATGAAGAGGAGGAAAAGGGTTAAAAATTTATTATTCTTCATAATGTCATTCCTTTCCATTATTATTTCTTCGTACTATCCGCAAGCGACAGGCGATTACCTCTCAACTTCTCGTTACCCTTTAGTCCGCTTATGACCTCTACCTTAAGACCGTCTGAAATACCTAACTCTACCTCTTGCTCTGTAAAGTCAGCCTCCTTATTGCCACCATTATTAGCGACAAAGACATAAGTCTTCTTTCCTCGATAACTAACTGCACTTTCGGGAATAGACAGTACATCATACTTACTATCTAATACCACTTCAGCGTTAGAGCTAAATCCAGCCTTAATACCCGTAAGATCATCTCCAGTAAGAGCAGCCTTAACCTCAAATAGTACAGTACCATTCTTGACTACACCTTTTGGTGAAACATACTCCACAACGGCTGGGAATGTACGCTCCTTCAAAGCACCTACTCTGATAATCACCTGGGCACCAACATTCAATTTATTCACATCACTTTCATTCACTTCACCAATGAATAGAAGGTCAGTAAGGTCAGCTATAGAGACTATAGTAGTACCTTCATTGAAGTTATTAGCTTGGATGACATTCGTCCCCACTTTAACTGGTTGCTCTAGGATAGTTCCTGATACTGTGGCACGAACAAGCGTATTATTCTGCTTCTCTGTTCGAGCACTAGATCCCTTTGTGACCAGCTGAAGGGTCTCTTCAGCTGAGTTGAATTCAATCTCAGCACTCTTGTAGTCTGCAAGGCTACGCTCGTATTGCTCCTTTGGAAGAATATTTTGGTCAAAGAGCTGCTTATCTCTCTCATAGATCTCCTTCATCTGCTTCAGTCTCACTTCAGCACTCTCTACCCTTGCAGCAGCATTTTGTACGGTTCCAACATCTGGCACCATCTGAATACGAGCCACTAAGTCTCCTGAGTGCACAAAGTCGCCTGGAAGATGATGTAACTCTGATACAATACCATTCATCTGTGGCTTTACCAAGATCTCATCTCTAGGCTCTATACTACCCGTAAGTACGGTACTCTTGATGATTGAATCATTTTGGGTAGGAGTGACCACTTCGTAGCTGTTACCTTTATCTTTCCCTTTTGTTAGGACAGTAGCGATAACGGCTACCACTACCAGCGCAGCAACAACCCATAGTATTGTGCGCATGATTTTCTTTCCTTTTTTCTGCTTTGCCATTGTAATTATAATATCTGATTAATATGCTTAATATTTTTACTCATCTCTAATTGCATCAATTGCCTTAATCTGCAAGGCTTTATATACTGGTAGAAGTCCTGCTAATACGCCTGCTACTACCATTATCACTACCGAAAGCAATAAGATACCTGGGGTTGGGTAAGGTCGAGTAATATAATTACCCAGTGGTGTCACCTCAGCTAATGACCCTATTCCTAAAGCCACCATCAGACCTAAGATAATACCGAGCATCCCAGCTATAATTATGATAACTAGTGCCTCAGCCATAAATTGCCCTCTGATGTCACTCGGTTTTGCACCAATAGCCCTTCGAACCCCAATCTCACGCTGTCTTTCCCGGACAGTTACCAAAAGAATATTTGAGACACTAATAACTCCTGTAATGAGTGTTCCCATCCCTACGACCCATATCAGGAGATTGATTCCGGTCCCAATCATATCAAATATATTCATGAAGACCTCCATACTCATCGCCATGATTACATTGGAATCCTCAGGGTGAATATTTTGTCGGCGTGCGATAATATCAAACACATCCTTCCGAGCCTCTTCGGTAGTAAATCCCTGCCTTGGGATACCTATGATGTACGTCTGCTTATCATAATTATTCTTGATAGCTAACCCCATTGGGATCTGTACAGAGTACTTGATGCTAAATCCCATATTAAAGTTATCGGAAAAAGGGGTAACCACACCCACCACTCTCATAGCGATGCCTGAGACTTCTATGTAAGTACCTACAATATCGGCAGGATCATCATAGAAATTCTTTGCCATCTCGATACCTACCATGCAGACAAGATTATTGTTATCAACTTCTTCAGGACTCATAGCCCGTCCATGAACTACCACGACCTTGTTGATCTCGGTAAAGTAGTCATATGGTACTCCAGCCACCACAGAACTCTGGCTCTTACTGTTAGCTCTAATTTCCATACTACCCCAGGATTGGGATTCTTCTGTAAAGAACGCAAAGCCAGACACAGTATCTAGAGTCTTATTTTGACTTTTGATATTCAGAAAATCCCTATAAGTGGTAATAATCTGCCGATTAGCCTTATAGCCCTGATAAGGCATGGTAGTTCGCCCAGGCATAAAGAAAATAGAGTTATTAGAAACACCCTCTAGAGATGAAAAGGCGGAGTTCCCTATCCCATTGCCTATACTTATAAGGACGGTGAAGAAAAACATCCCCGCAAAAACCCCTAAGGAAGTGACGATACTGCGTTTCTTATTACTCTTGAGTGTGTACCACAGCTCAGATCTCTGTTCGTTATTGAATAAAAACATCTTAACTTACTTTTTACTTAACATCTCGCATCGCCACAATTGCAGGTATCTTGATAGCTTTGCGGGCAGGACCATATCCTGCTATTACACCTGCAACAATTAGGACAATCAATGCACCAAAAGCGACACCCAAATTGACCTGTGGATTCTCGAATAACTTCATTGTCATCATTTCTCCTGACGTACCTGTCGGTATCATCTGTTGTCCCCAACGATTAAGCGTAGCTAGATAGTCCAGTAAATTAACTAGTCCTACCCCTACTAATAACCCTATCATTCCTGACATGATAGAAAGGAGGAGACTCTCACCCAAAACGAGTGTCATTATATCTATCGGCTTAGCTCCAATAGACTTGCGAATACCAATCTCTCGCATTCGCTCCTGTACAGTTACGTGCATAATATTCGATACACCTATCGTCCCTATACTAAGGCTACCAATCCCCATAATCCATAACATGATTTGGAGTCCCATGAAAATATCATCCATAGTATCTGCCTGATCGGTGCTACTTTCTATATTTATGGCCCACTCATCCTTAGGACTTACCTTTAAGAGTTGTCGTAATACAGCATCTAAGTCCGCTTCTAGGGCCTTAATTTTTGCAGAAGACTTATCGCGAGGATAAATATTGATGTCAGAAATTTTTATCAAGGAATTGGGATAAATACCCAAGTAAGTATTCAGCGGAACATACGCAATTCCAAAGAAAGGATTTGGAGATTTTATAACCCCTACAATCTTAAAGTTCAACCCCTTTAACTTTAGAAGCTCGCCCATAGGGTCATGCCTTTTCCCAAAAAGTTTAGTTACATCAGCATCTGAAATTACTACTACTCGTGCAGCATCATCATGCTCCTGAGCTGTAAATAACCGACCCGAGGTCATCTCTAAAGTATTATATTGCTGTTCCTCCAGAGCTAAAGTAGAGAACCTAAAGTAAGAAGAACCATAATTAGTTGCACCCTCTGAAAAAGAGTTTATAGTAGGGATAACCACTTCTGCCCTGTCTTGGAAGGCTTCTTTTAGATACTGAAATTGATTCTTATTAAGAAAGACAGAACGACCCTCCTGATAACCAGCATACGCCAGCTGTGTCTGCCTTAATTCAATTCCGAGAACAACCTGATCAGCACCTGTGGAGGATACCATACTACGGATACCATTTTCAACCCCCTTACCAGCACCTAGCATGACCACCAGAATGATGATTCCCCATGCAATAGAAAAGCCTGTCAGGGCAGTCCTCAGTTTATTATTTCGGAGCGAATTGGATAGCTCTTGTAGAAATGATTTCATATCTTATCGGTAATTAATCCATCCTTAATATGGATAATCCTATCTGTGGATTCAGCCACACCAGGCTCATGAGTTACGATAAGCATGGTTAGCCTGTCCTCAGTATTAATTTCTCTAAGCAGATTCATCACCTCTATTGTGGTAGTACTATCCAGAGCCCCAGTAGGCTCATCAGCTAATAATATAGCGGGCTTAGTAATGAGAGCTCGTGCCATAGATACTCTTTGCTTTTGGCCACCAGACATTTCGTTCGGTAGGTGATCTTTCCATGCCAAGAGCCCTACTCTATCTAGGTACTCTTCTGCCAGAGCCATACGCTCTTTCCGTGGGACTTTCTGATAATACAGTGGCAAAGCCACATTTTCTGCTGCGGTCTTAAAGGAAATAAGATTAAAAGACTGAAAAACAAAACCGATCTTACGACCTCTAATGTTTGCTGCATCTACTTCCGACAAATCCTCAATAAGTTGCCCATCCAAATGGTAACTGCCTTCATCGTAGGTATCCAAAATACCTAATATATTAAGGAGTGTACTTTTTCCCGAACCACTAGCCCCCATTAGAGAGACCATTTCGCCCTCAAAAACTTCCATGCTTACCCCCTTCAATACATGTAGAGGTTGTGCTCCTGGATAAGTCTTGTGCAGATTTTTAATATCAATAATCGCTTTACTCATTTCTTAATATATAGTTCATTTAATTCAGTTACAAACATTTGGCACCTGATGCAAATGTAATAATTCTACAGTATATTGCAAAACAAACAACCGCCAAAATCTAAAAATCATCAAATCTTTTTTTCTAACCTGACCTACTCCCGTAATTTTTACAGTAAATAAAATAGTTTTTCACTCAGTGTATAGTGGATAAAGACTATCATTTACTCAGTTCGTACTCCGTTGCAGAATTAACCATCACAAAACAGTAACAGTGTATCACATTACTAGTACACGGCAAATGTATGAATAGTTTTTTAAACCACCAAATATGTGAGATAATTATTTATCCAAACTAATGACGATGCACTTGGTTTTTTGGCGTTAAATAGAGATAAGCACATAGATCTAATCCAATATACACAGCGTTGTAAGCCTTACTAAGCACCCTTATTGTAAACCATAATACATTGGTGCAAACATTTTTATGGCGGTAATCACCGACTCGCACTCATTCCAATACACCACAATATAACTCGCATTTGTAGTGTCAGGAATGTAAAATACAAGTCACAATACCAAGTTGATTTTTAGTGACTTAAACGTTAATAACAAAACAAATGACTGACATCATTATAATGCTAGAATTGTTCCTATAGGAAACCGTTCTCCTTGTCATAGGAAAAAAATATGTTTCCTATAGGAAACATTTCTGCTAGACATAACTAAAAAAAAGCTGTACGAAATGGTATCTTTTCTGAATCATTTTGGAATCTCATAAGTGGTTAACTGCAGCTTAGAAACATCCCACCTATACCCTCCATCGTCAACTTAATCTCCTCTATCCTTTCTTCACTCTACGTAGTCTTAAATAGCACATCAACCTCCCTTCAATAGCCTCGATGATTTGATGGCCCTATTATGACGTTCAAATTTCTGGATAGGTCCCTAAATATTGATTACCTTTGCGTGTTAGGCTTGGATGATATTAGGATACTAAGAAGATGAAAATAAATAAGGAGCATATAGGGGATTATCTGGAAGTTGAGGGTGCTCGTGAGCACAATCTTAAGGACATCAATGTGAAAATCCCTAGATATTCGCTTGCAGTAGTGACTGGATTGAGTGGCAGTGGGAAATCCTCATTGGCGTTTGATACGATATACGCTGAAGGCAATAGACGATATTTGGAAACCTTCTCGTCGTATGCAAGGGGGTTTCTAGGTGATTTAGAACGTCCTGATGTAGATAGAATCACAGGTTTATCGCCCGTGATTTCGATAGAACAAAAGACTACAAATAAGAATCCACGTAGTACCGTCGGAACAATTACGGAGGTGTATGACTTCCTAAGGCTCTTGTATGCTCGTACCGCTTCAGCTTACTCTCTTTCATCGGGCAGGGCACTAACAAGCCAAACTGATGAAGAAATCGTGGAGAGTATATTAGAGATATATGCCGGCAAGAAGGTACACCTCTTAGCTCCCATAGTGAAGGATAGAAAAGGTCATTATAGAGAGCTTCTAGAAAATATGCGGAAGAAGGGCTATCTCTATGTCCGTGTCGATGGGAATATGATGGAACTTCGCCCAGGTCTCTCTCTCGCTAGATATCAGAGCCATAGGATTGAGGTCCTTGTGGACAAACTCATTATTGACCCTAAGAATAGTGAAAAGGTTGCTAGATTAAAAGATGCTCTAAGGAAAGCCATGAAACTAGGGAAAGGGCTAATTATGATACAGGGCATCGAGGATGATAATGATTCTCCTAAGTATTATAGTAAAGAGTTAATGGATGATGAGACTGGAGAAAGCTTAGAGGCACCAGCTCCGCACACCTTTTCATTTAATTCCCCACAGGGTAGCTGTCCGAAGTGTAAAGGAATAGGTATGATCCCAGCTCCAGACATGGATAAGATTATCCCAGATCCTAAACTAAGCATCAAGGAAGGTGGCTTGGCTCCGCTCGGAAAGTATCGCCCAAATATGATTTTCAAGCAATTAGAAGCTATCACAGCTCACCATGATACATCTATCAATAAGCCTATTAGTAGCTTTTCTGAGGAGCTGATGGATGATATTCTCAATGGGGTAGATTACACTCTCAAGATCAAACTTGAGAGCACTGGCAAGGTACAACGCCTCTTTGAGTATGAAGGACTGATTGCTTATATGAACAATCTTATAGAAGATGAGGAGGCAAGTAAAAAGGTAATAAAATGGGCCAACCAATTTAATACCTATAAGGTATGCCCTCTTTGCGAAGGGAAGAGACTCAAAAAGACATCTTTGGCCTTTAAGATTGATAATAAAGATATTGCAGAGGTGTCAGAAATGGCATTGCCTCATCTCCTTAAGTGGGTCAAGAATGTCCCTAATGCCATTGAGGAAAGGAAGAAAGTAATTGCGGTTGAGATCGTTAAGGAGATAGTCTCGAGACTAGAATTTCTGCTAGACATGGGACTTGACTATCTGTCGCTTAATAGAACCACGGGGAGCCTCTCTGGTGGTGAGATGCAGAGAATACGATTGGCGACCCAATTGGGTAGCAAACTGGTGAATGTGCTCTATATCCTTGATGAGCCGAGCATCGGACTTCACCAGAGAGATAATACCCGACTTATTAATTCGCTTAAGCTCCTCAGAGATCAGGGTAACTCATTAATCGTAGTCGAGCATGATAAGGAGATGATGCTAGAGGCTGATTATGTGGTTGATATGGGGCCGGGTGCTGGTCGAAATGGAGGAAAGGTCACCTTTACTGGTTCTCCTAAAGAGATGTTGGATGCTGAGACCCTCACAGCACAATATTTAAGAGGCGAGAGAGAAATCAAGATTCCTGAGACGCGTAGAGAGGGGAAGGGACAATTTCTTAAATTGATTGGTGCTACTGGACATAATCTAAAAGGTGAAACGTTGTCGTTACCGCTGGGTAAATTAATTTGTATCACTGGGGTGTCGGGTAGTGGCAAATCTACTTACATTAATGACACGCTATACCCAGCTCTTTCGAAACACTTTTATCGCTCCCTAAAGGAGCCCTTGCCCTATGGTTCGATTGAGGGCATTGAGTTTATTGATAAGGTAGTCCAGGTGGATCAGTCTCCTATTGGTCGTATTCCACGTAGTAACCCAGCTACATATACTGGAGTATTCACGGATATCAGGAACCTCTTCGTAGAGATGCCAGAAAGTAAGATTAGAGGGTATCTGCCAGGGCGTTTTTCCTTTAATGTCAAGGGTGGTCGTTGCGATACGTGTAAGGGCAATGGATATAAAAAGATAGAGATGAACTTCCTTCCGGATGTATATGTCCCCTGCGAAACCTGTAAGGGGAAGCGATATAATAGAGAGACCTTGGAAGTTCGATATAGAGGGAAGTCTATTGCGGATGTCCTGGATATGACTGTTAATATGGCAGTAGAGTTCTTTGAGAACACGCCAAAAATACTAAATAAGATTAAGGCTATTCAGGATGTAGGGCTGGGGTATATCAAGCTCGGGCAGAGTAGTAGCACGCTGTCTGGTGGCGAAGCTCAGAGGATCAAGCTAGCTACAGAGCTGATGAAAAGGGATACGGGTAAGACGATATACTTCTTGGACGAACCGACTACGGGGCTTCACTTTGAAGATATTAGAGTACTTATGAAGATCCTGAATCGATTGGTGGATAAAGGGAACACGGTGGTCATCATAGAGCACAACCTAGATGTCATCAAGGTGGCAGACCACATCATAGATATCGGTCCAGAGGGTGGTGAAAAGGGTGGTAAGATAGTATTTCAAGGAACACCAGAAGAGATGATTCTACAAAATAAGGGGTACACGGCCCCATACCTAAAGGAGGAAATGAGCAATCATGAAGAGTAAAGAAGAGTTACTAGAAGGATTAAATGAAGAGCAGCTACAGGCTGTTCTCCATCGAGGTAGTGATAGTCTGATATTGGCTGGTGCTGGTGCTGGTAAGACGAGGGTCTTGACCACAAAGATAGCCTACTTAATTACGGAGGGGGTAGCTCCATTTCAGATTATGGCTCTGACCTTTACCAACAAGGCAGCCAGAGAGATGAGAGAGCGTATCGCTAACTTGGTGGGTGACAAGATGGCCTCCTGGATCACAATGGGTACTTTCCACTCTATCTTTGCTAGAGAGCTAAGAAAGTATGCGGATAGGCTAGGCTATGATAGTAACTATACCATCTATGATACAACAGACTCAAGGGCGTTGATAAAGATTATACTGAAAGACCTCCAGTTGGATGAAAAAAAGTATAAGCCTAATAAGATTCAATCGCTTATCTCGACAGCAAAGAATGAGGGTATATCAGCTGACGAATTATTTTTCAATCCTGAAGGGGCAATGTTTTACGCCTCTAAGGATATGCCAGCGATGGACAAGGTCTTCAAGGAGTATGAGGAGCGGTGCAAGCGTGCCAATGCCATGGACTTTGATGACCTCTTGCTGAATATGTATAGATTGCTCAAAAATGATGAAGCAGTGAGGGCTGCATTTCATGAGCGTTTTAAGTTTATACTCGTTGATGAGTACCAGGATACGAACCGTGTGCAGGACAAGGTGGTCAAGCTGCTCAAAGCTGAAGATGCCGAAGTTACGGTGGTGGGTGATGATGCTCAGAGTATTTATTCCTTTAGAGGGGCGGTGATTGACAACATCATCAACTTTGGGCAGAACTTTGGGGACGTAAAGCTTTTTAAGCTCACCAAGAACTATCGCTCCACTGGCTCCATAGTGAAGGTAGCAAATAGCTTGATAGAGAAAAATAGGTACCGTATCCCTAAGACTATTGAAGCTGTCGCTGGAGAAGGTGAGAACTTACTCCTCTTCGGTACGAATATAGCTCCGATGGAGGCTCAAATGGTATCTGCTCAGATTTATAAACTGATTGAAGATGGTGCCAATCCCGAAGAGATAGCAATTTTATATAGAACGAATGCCCAAAGCCGTTTATTCGAACAGAACTTAGGGATGTATGGCATCGGTTATCGGATATTTGGGGGGCTCTCTTTCTTTGATAGGAAAGAGGTAAAGGATATTTTATCCTATCTCCGACTTATTATAAACCCTAATGACGACGAAGCCTTTAGGCGTATCTATAATGTCCCAAGTCGTGGGTTTGGGGCAACAACCTTCAATGGACTAGCTCTTGTCGCTAATGATCAGCAGTTGCCTCTGATGTCCGTGGCTAAGAATCCTGAACTGATGAAAGGGGTGGTCCGTGGGGCTGGTATCACTCGCGTCACGGAGTTTGCTACACTTATTGATGAACTTTCGGCTTTCAAGGATGATCAAGAGCCTGATGAGTACCTTAAGAATGTGATCAGGATAACGAAGATTGCCGAGCAGTACAATGATGGATCGGTAGAGTCTCAAGCTAGGTTAGAGAACATTCAGGAGCTCATCAGCACACTTAATGATTATATCAACACGAAATTCGATGAAACAGGACAGACGCCCACTATAGAGGAGTTTGTGACAGAGATGTCACTCTATACTGATAGAGACCAAGAGGATGACGGTAGTCCAAAGATTACTCTTATGACCATGCATGCCTCTAAAGGACTGGAGTATGAATATGTCTTCTGTGTGGGGCTGGAGGAAGGATTAATCCCGAGCGATCGCTCATATAGCGAGTCTGCTATCGAGGAGGAACGTCGTTTGCTTTACGTCGCAATCACACGTGCCAAAAAGTTCTGCACCCTCAGTTTTGCTCGCGAGAGGATGTTACATGGCAAAACTCAAATGTCCTCCCCCACTCGTTTTCTTCAGGACTTTGATGCAACATTGATAGATGACTCTGCTGGGATCATTAAGAAGCGTCGCACTTCTACGGGAAAAAGATCAGCTTATGATCAGGATGATTTGAGGGACAATAGAGATGAAGGAGAGGCTCCAAAAAGAAGGGTTACCAGAATAATCCGAAAGAAAAGTACTAGCTCTGATGGGGTCACTAAAGTTTCGACTCCTACTTCACCTGCTACCAACATCACCTCTTATGAAGACTTAAAAGTTGGAGATATAGTCTATCACGACCACTTTGGTAGGGGTGAGATTCTTGGTTTTTCTGATAGTGTTTCAGGACCTAAAGCATCGATCAAGTTTGATGACGAGAGTACTCGACAGCTCATACTGAAGTTTGCCCGCCTTCGTAAGGAGTAAGTCTCAGCACTTTGATACTAAAAAATTTAAGGGGGTGCCTACATCTTAGCAGGTACCCCCTTAGTTTATATAGTTATAGTAGCCATCTTAAGGCTATTGAGATTTAAAGATCTATATTACAGCAACTGTAAGTAGGGATAAGATTACGGTCGCCATACCCATTATCGATACGACCAACATTAGTCCAATACTTATCATCCTTCAGATACTCCAACGCAAAAGCAGCCTTCTCACGAGAGTATGGGTGCTTCCAATCATCAGATGTGACCTCATACAATGGGTGAGGAGCATTCTTAAGAACATTATCTTCTTGATCAGCTTTGCCATCAACGACCTCTTGGATCTCAGCACGGATAGTTTTAAGAACACTAATAAAACGATCCAACTCAGCTAGAGACTCACTCTCAGTAGGCTCAATCATCAAGGTTCCGTGTACAGGGAATGATAGTGTTGGGGCATGGTAGTTGAAGTCCATCAATCTCTTAGCGATGTCATTCTCATCTATACCACTCATCTCCTTAATTCCACGGCACTCAAGGATCAGCTCATGGCCAATGAAACCATTTTCATCAGTGAAGGTAATACCATAATCATTGACTACCTGAGATTTAATGTAATTAGCATTCATGATAGCTACGGCAGTAGCACGCTTAAGACCTTCAAGTCCTAGCATACGGATGTATGCATAAGTGATACCATACACTACCGCACTACCAAAAGGAGCTGAAGCTACTGGTATCATGTCATGACCATAGTGCAGTGAATGGCTAGGTAAGAACTCAACGAGATGCTTAGCTACACAAATAGGACCTACTCCAGGGCCGCCACCACCGTGAGGTATCGCGAAGGTTTTATGGAGATTCAGGTGACAAACATCGGCACCCATGAATCCTGGGTTAGTGTAACCAACCTGAGCATTCATATTAGCTCCGTCCATATAAACCTGACCACCACACTCATGTACTATGTCGATCAATTGGCGAATCTCACGTTCGAACATACCATGAGTACTTGGATATGTAATCATAGTTGCCGCTAAGCGATCTTTATTCTCAACTGCTTTTTTACGGAAGTCTTCAACATCAATGTTACCATTGTCATCTGACTTAACAATCATGATATCATATCCCGCTAGCGAAGCTGAAGCCGGATTGGTACCGTGTGCTGACGCAGGGAGAAGTACTAAGTTACGATGGCCTTCGCCTTTGCTCTTGAAGTATTCCATGATTACTCTTAAGCCTGAATACTCACCAGATGCACCAGAGTTAGGCATGAAGCTAGCCCCTGAGAAACCAGTGATAGTAGTCAACAAATCCTTAAGATTGTCTAGCATCTCGATATAACCATCTGTTTGATCAGCAGGAGCGTAAGGGTGCATCAAAGCAAATTGTGGATTGCTAAGAATAAATAATTCTGCAGCAGCATTAAGCTTCATGGTACATGAACCAAGAGATATCATAGACTGAGCAAGAGATATATCTCTTTTCTCAAGCTTCTTGATATAACGCATTAACTCTGTCTCAGTGTGATACTTTTGGAAAACCTCAAATTGTAAGAAGTCACTAGTCCTACGGAACTCGTCAAACATATCAAGATGCTGACTTGGAACCTCTGGAGCAGGAACTTCTATGCCCTTAGCTGTCGCAAAGATGTAATACAATACACCTAGGTCACTGTCTTGTGTTGTCTCATCAACGCTGATACCGATAGAACCATCTTCATAGTAGCGGAAATTAACACTACACTCCAAAGCTATCTCACGTATCTTACTTTGTTCTTCTTTTGATAAGCCATTAATGTACAGGGTATCAAAGTAAAACTTATTACCTTGCTTATATCCCATCTTAACTAACCCATCAGAAAGAGTCCGTGCATAGGTATGAATACGACCTGCAATGTCTCTAAGACCATCAGCACCATGATAAACGGCATAGAAGCCAGACATCGTAGCTAATAAAGCCTGAGCTGTACAAATATTGGATGTAGCCTTTTCACGCTTAATATGTTGCTCACGAGTTTGAAGTGCAAGACGGAAAGCAGGCTTATCATTATCGTCTTTTGATATACCGATAATTCTTCCAGGGATCACACGCTTGTACTCATCTGTAGAAGCTAAGTAACCAGCTGATGGACCGCCAAAGTACATTGGGATACCAAAGCGTTGAGCTGATCCAAATACGATATCAGCCCCCCACTCGCCTGGAGGAGTTGTAATGACTAAAGACATAAGATCTGCAGCGACGGCTACTTTTATTTCATTTTCATTAGCCTTTCTTACAAACTCCTTATAGTCCTTTAGTTCACCATTGTCGTTACTGTACTGTATGATCGCACCAAAGAAGTCACTTGAGAAATCGAACTCCTCTGCTTTACCAATGACTACCTCTATACCCCATGGGATAGTCCTAGTTTCGATAACTCTACGAGTTGAATAGAAAATATCCTCTGCGATGAAGAGTTTATTGGCGTCTTTGCGTTTGCGACTACGAATATTCAATAACATACCTGCAGCCTCGGCACCAGCTGTCGCTTCATCAAGAAGAGAACAGTTAGTAAGGCTAAGGCCAGTTAGTTCTGTGATAGTTGTCTGAAAGTTAAATAGAGCTTCTAGGCGACCCTGTGATACCTCTGCCTGATATGGTGTGTAAGATGTGTAGTATCCAGGATTCTCAAGTACATTCCTCTGTATCACAGCAGGGGTGTAGTTGTCATACCAGCCCATACCGATATAAGAAGTAAATACTTTATTCTTATTACCAAGTTCATTGATGTGTTCGATCAATTCGCGTTCGGTCATAGCATCTGGTAGTTCTAGTTCCTTATCTAGCCTGATATTAGATGGGATGACCTTATCAAGAAGCTCATCCACACTACCTACACCAATGCTAGAGAGCATCTTCTGCTCATCTTTGGGGTCACTAACCCCAACGTGTCTGATTGTAAAGTCGTTGGTATTCATAATTATATTATTTCTTAGTAAAAAATATTTTCAAGTCAAATATACATTCTTTTACTCAAAACAACTAGATGATATCTAATGTTTTATACATAATTAGGTCTCTCCCTCCCTATGGTTGTTATAGGACCATGACCTGATAATACAAGTGTACTATCAGGCAACTTCATGAGGACATTTTGGATAGAGTTAATAAGAGTTTCATAGTCGCCGCCCCACAAGTCGGATCGGCCCATTCCATTACAGAAAATAACATCACCACAAAAAATCATCCCATCCCCATTAGGGTCGTAGAAGGTGTAATGTCCAGGTGAGTGCCCAGGGGTCTCTAGAATCTTCAAAGAAGAATGACCAAAATGAATAGTGTCACCCTTCTGTATATCCATTGGAATAGGTGTGAAGTCACAATCAGGAGTCTTAGGCATCCCAAAGGCAGATAACTGAGTAGAAAGATCAGGCAAAACGTTCATATCCACGCATGGTACCTCTATATTAACTCCGAAATAGTCTTCAATAAAACGAGCTCCAAGAATATGATCAAAGTGCATGTGTGTAACGATACAGCGTTCCAGAGTCAATTCATTTTTATTTAAAAACTGAATAAATTGCTGTTGCTCTTCGTGAGAGGAGAACCCTGGATCGATGAGACAAGCCTTATTTGTCTCATCCCATACGATATACGAATTGACTTGCACAAAGTTAACTGTAAAGCAATGGTACTTAATCATATCCGTTTATAATGGTATATATACTATTTTCTTAGTTTCAAAAAATTCATAATCAGGGATATAATTCAGAATATCCTCCTCTATTGCAATCCTCCTGTATCGTTTTAATTCTTCTTGGAGATCCCCACCCTTAAGAGCTATCACTCCGTTGGGCAAAGCATTATTTTGTGCTTTTGTATCAATGAGTCGCTGGGATATATTTACGAGTAAATCCATCTGCATAGCAGCTCTACTGACCACGTAGTCACCTCGGTCACCTTTATACTCCTCAGCCCTACCCCTATAAGTTTTAGCATTTGACAAATTTAATGCTTTGATAATTTCGCTAGCTACGGTTATCTTCTTAGCGATACTATCAATCAATATAAATTCGACATCTGGAAATAAAATAGCTAACGGAATGCCAGGCAGTCCACCTCCTGTACCGACATCGAACACCTTAGTATTAGGAGCAAACTTAGTAAATAAGGCTATACTAAGTGAATGGAGAATATGATGAACAAAAACATTCTCAATATCCTTACGAGAGATCACATTAATTTTAGCGTTCCATTCCTTGTATAACTCCGGCAGAAGTTTGAATTGCTCTTCTTGCGATTGTGTAAGCGAAGGAAATAACCTTTTCAATAGAGTAACTTCTTCGTTATTCATTTTATAGTTTACCTAAAAATTGATACTGTGATCTAAAATATGGAGCTAACACACTATATGGGACCGTTACCTCTGTGGATCCATAGGCATATGCTGCTATTTCATATGGATTATAGTAAAATGTGATACCCTTTTCGGAGAAGTAAAATTCATTCGACATCACGACTTCTGAACCTGTAAGGCTAAATATACCATTGGACTCCTGAAGTTCTTTAATCGATTCTACACCATAGTCAGCTAGGATTTGATCCTCAATCGCATCCAAAATCCCTTGAGCCTTAGGATCCTGAAACAAGGTAGATGGCGATATCGGGCTATGATTCTTCAGGTCATAACTACGACAGCTAAAGATAGAGGTCCCATGGGCACCACCTGAGTACTCGTAATTATTTAATCCAATAGAGACAATCCCATTTTTATTATATAGCAACGAATCACTGAGATAAAACTCCTTCACTAAAAGGCTAAAAGGCGTGTGATCTCCTTCTAAATAGATGCTACTTATTTCACTTATCTCCTCCTTGAACATTGAGATCTGATAGTCCACAAAGCTATTCACAAAAGCCTGAGGATCATCTGCCTTAAGATTCAGTATTTCATGACCATCTGCGACAAATCGATCCAATAGAAAGTCATGTAACTCCTGCCTTAATGGTTCATATTTCTCACTATCAGTACGTGGAAATAACAGCTTTATGTCCACTTTACATTGATCGTCAAGCTCTATCTCGCTTAATGCCTCTTGTACCTTAGGGTCCGTATATCTCACAGAGCTAGAGTAATACTCCCATGTTATAGCATCATTTAATTCACTTCCATCGTCCTTCTTACGACAGGAGGTAACAGAGAATACTATAAGGATCAAGAATGATATTTTGTAAAGTGTCTTCATCGTACTATATATTTAAACAATAAAACCAAATTAATTGGCTAATTCTGACAAGAACATAATTCGAACCAGACGTATTTCATCTTCTTCGTACACCTCTAGTTCGCTCATTGCCTGTTCAATATTACCTGTTGGGGACTGTTTGAAATAGTCAAAGATCTCATCAATAGCATCCTCATCCATGACATCCTCGATGAAATAGACGATGTTAATCTTCGTTCCACTATATACTATAGCTTCAATTTCATCTAACAATTCGGTAAAATCCAGATTATGAGTATTAGCAATATCTTCTAGAGATACCTTTCGATCGATCAACTGAACAATAGACACCTTAAGCTTAGACTTATTTGGTACTGTTCTAATCCTAATATCCTCTGGACGCTCGATCTCATTTTCTCTGACATATTCACGAATAAGCTCCAAAAATGGTTCGCCATATTTCTTTGCTTTGCTCTGCCCTACTCCAGAGATGTTCTGGAGCTCAGTCATGTTAATAGGATAGAATGTAGCCATGTCTTGTAGGCTAGCATCTTGGAAAATAACATAAGCTGGGAGCTCAAGCTTTTTTGCCATCTTTCTACAAAGATCCTTAAGAACAGCATATAACTGAGGGTCGGCTACTCCCGATCCCGCATTTTTCTGCTCCGCCTCTATTTCTTCATCCGCATCATTAATTTGGATTTTAAAAGACGTTGGCTTTCTGATATATGCTTTTCCTTTTTTTGTCAATTCTAGCACACCATACCTCTCCACATCCTTATTGAGATATCCATCTATCAAAGCCTGACGAATGACGGCCTCTAAGACTTCAACCTCTTCACCTTTGCAGCTACCAAACTCTTCTAATTTATCGTGTTTATAATTTTCAACATCCGCAGTTTCCTTACCTGTTACAAAGTCAATAATGTATTCAGTCTTAAATTCTTCCTTTAATATCTTGACTGCTTCAAGTATTGATAATAAACATTCTTTTGCTTCCACAATCTTCTTCTTATTCTTACAGTTATCGCAATTATGACAATTGTCATGCTCATACCTCTCTCCAAAGTAGTGTAATAAAAATTTTCTTCGGCATATTGGAGAATATGAATATTCGGCTATCTCGTCTAAGAGTTGTTTACCAACGTCTTTTTCACTATTACTTTTATTTTTACTCTGCAGGAGCTTTGACATTTTCTGGACATCCTCTTCACAATAGTATGCTATACAGATGCCTTCTCCACCATCTCTACCTGCTCGCCCTGTTTCCTGATAGTAGCTCTCTAAGCTCTTAGGAATGTCATAATGTATTACATATCTGACATCGGGCTTATCAATACCCATCCCAAATGCTATTGTCGCCACAATAACATCAATCCTTTCTTGTAAAAAGGCATCTTGAGTCTCGTCTCTCACCTGGCTATCCATACCTGCATGGTATGGGAGAGCCTTAATGTTATTCGCTTGCAAGACCTCCGCAAAAACCTCTACCTGATTTCGGCTCATGCAGTACACAATACCAGTCTTACCACTATTTGCCTTGATGAATCGAATAATGTCTTTATCGATATCCTTATCTTTTTTTCTCACCTCATAAAATAGGTTCTCCCTATTAAATGAGCTGGTAAAAACATTAGCCGACTCCATCTTGAGGCTCTTCTTAATATCCTCTTGAACTACAGGTGTAGCTGTTGCTGTCAGAGCAACAATAGGACGTGGCATGATCTCATCAACGACAGATCTAATCCTCCTATACTCTGGACGGAAATCATGTCCCCATTCAGAAATACAGTGAGCTTCATCAACGGCATAAAAGGACACCTTTATCTCTCTTAATAGCTCAATATTTTCAAGCTTTGTGAGACTCTCTGGTGCCACATATAGCATCTTGGTAACCCCACTTCTTAAGTCCTCATGAACCTTATCTATTTGAGCTTTAGATAAGGAAGAATTAATGAAGTGGGCTATATTATCATTATTTGAATTGCCACGCAAAGCATCGACCTGATTTTTCATCAATGCAATAAGCGGAGAAATAATCACCGCTGTCCCCTTACTAATTAGTGCAGGCAATTGATAACAAAGCGACTTTCCACCTCCTGTAGGCATTAGGACAAAGGTATCATTTCCGTCCATGATACTATTAATAATCTCTAGCTGATGACCTTTAAATTGATCAAAGCCAAAAAATAGTTTCAGAGTATCATAAAGCTTTCTGGTACGTTCGTCATTCATATTCCAAATAAATCTATTTTCTTACCTATTCTGTGGGTTTCACATCACACTGCAAGAAATTCTTCTTTGCTTAAAGATACGAAATAAAAACGTACAGAAACACCATTTATCCATTTTAACAATTGCTAAATTCTACCAATTCATGAATAATTACCAAGATACACAGCACCTTATACCGCTGTATTTCTGATATGCTTTTCGGCGTATTTCCGAGTGATCCTCATACTCTTTTTGTTCGTTGATGGAGCTTCAAACATTGCATCTTTCATCAACTCCTCAAAGATGCTACGCAGTCCTCTGGCACCAGTTTTATACTCCATCGCCTTTTCGACAATGAGGTCATACACATCATCATCTACCTTAAGGTCAATACCATCCATAGACATTAACTTATGGTACTGCTTGGATATCGCATTGTGTGGCTGTGTCAGTATTGCTCTTAATGCCTCCTTATCCAACGGCGTAAGATAAGTTAGCACTGGTAAACGACCTATCAACTCTGGTATTAACCCAAAGGATCTCAAATCACTTGCCGTGATATACTTTAATAGGCTATCTCCTTCTTGTACATTCTTACCTCTTAGGGCACTTGTATAGCCTACCATTCGAGTATTGATTCTCTGTGCTATCTTTTTTTCAATCCCATCAAAGGCCCCTCCACAGACGAAGAGTATGTTAGAAGTATTTACCACGATCATTTTTTGCTCCGGATGCTTCCGCCCTCCCTGAGGTGGGACATTTACTTCTGTTCCCTCTAAGAGCTTCAGCAAACTTTGCTGAACACCCTCTCCACCTACATCACGGGTGATGCTTGGATTATCCTGCTTCCGAGCAAGCTTATCCAACTCGTCCACAAATACAATACCTCTTTCTGCCGCCTCGACATTATAGTCAGCTACTTGGAGTAACCTAGATAAAATACTTTCGACATCCTCCCCTACATATCCAGCTTGAGTAAAGACAGTAGCATCCACAATCGTAAATGGGACGTTAAGCATACGAGCAATAGTACGTGCCAAGAGGGTCTTACCTGTACCTGTAGGACCCACCATCATGATGTTGCTTTTCTCTAGCTCAACATCATTGGTTTCTTTGATACCCTTCTCCTCAAGTTCTTGATGATAAATCAATCTTTTGTAGTGGTTGTAGACAGCTACTGCCATAGTCCTCTTGGCATCTTCTTGTCCAATCACATACTGATCAAGAAAATCTACAATTTCAGCTGGTTTAGGAAGATCCTCTATCTTAGGCAAAGCAAACTTCTGAGATCTCTGTTCCATCTTTTTAGCCTTCTGCACCGCATTATGTACTGTTGTAGCACATTCATCACAGAGGTTACCTATGGGACCCGGAACCAAGTACTCTACCATACTTGCAGGACGACCACAAATATCGCAGCGTTCTTCGTGTTGCTGACCAGCTCCAATTGTGGACCTGTTATTTCTTTTGGCCATTATGCTATATTACTTTTCTTCTTCCTTCCTTAAAACCTTATCAACAGCACCATACGCTCTAGCCTCTTCGGAGGTCATCCAATAGTCTCTATCGCTATCTCTCTCGACTTCCTCCAGACTTCTGCCTGTATGCTTGCTTAATATTTCATATAGCTCTTGCTTGACCTTTAAGATTTCCCTCACTGTAATTTCCATATCCGATGCTTGCCCCTGAGCTCCACCTAGTGGCTGATGAATCATTACCCTAGAGTGTGGAAGAGCAAAGCGTTTTCCATGCTCACCAGCGACCAATAATATAGCTCCCATACTAGCAGCCATGCCTGTACATATCGTAGATACATCACAGCTGATATACTGCATGGTATCATAAATGCCATAGCCAGCATACACTGATCCTCCCGGAGAGTTAATATATAGTGAAATTTCTTTTCCTGGATCACTTGTCTCCAAGAATAAGAGCTGTGCCTGGATGACATTAGCTACATAGTCGTCAATCGCCGAACCGAGGAATATAATTCTATCCATCATTAATCGACTGAAGACGTCCATCTGTGCTACATTCAGCTGACGTTCCTCTATAATCGTAGGAGATACGTACCCCCTAGATGCCTGATTATTAAATATTTTAGTATAATCATCAAGAACGCCTGAGCTCACATTCAGATGCTTTTTAGCATACAGCTCAAATTCCTTTCCAAATTTCTTTTCGCTTGTCATAAATCCCTTTTTCCTATTTCATTCAAATGTGGTTTCAGCCCTTAGCTTCTATCCACAACACAAATATACACTTTTCGTCACAATCCACACTTTTTCCATGTGTAATTCGTATTGTAACGCCTTGGCAAAAATTATACCATATTATTTTATAAGAATAACAAAGGGGGTAGAGATCACGATGGTGGTCAACGCACAAATAAAGATTTGAAAGAATCTTCCCCTATTGATCATAGGATTATACCTACCTCCATGTAACATTTACGGAAGGGCTACATTAATTATATTACGCCATTAAAAAACACCATTTTATCAAAAAATTTTACCCTAACTACTATCCGTAAAAAGGCGATATTTATTTGTACAATCTAGAATATAAAGGTATCTTGTGATGCTAAATCGAATCATATTCTTATCATAAAGAAGAAATAGCCATGCCTTCAGAAAAACACAGTATTGTGACGGACGTATTTAGGCACCAATACCTCATCATACTTGCTATACTATGGTCCTTTGCGTCTCTTCCTATAAATGCACAGAACTATCCTGATGCTTGGGAAGGCACTCTTGATGTCTTCCAATATGATCAAGGCATACTTAGTTATAGAGACGACGGCGTATCGGGAAGAGCATCTATACATCATAATTACGCGAAACCTAGAAGTGGATATTTGATTTGGAGCTTCGGTACTCTTTTTGAGACCCCTCCGACGACACAAAACAGTTTCTCTCTCACTCTTTTTTCTATCCAGCAAAACCAAGCCTTATACCAATATGTACTGGAGCCTAGCCCTGATAGCAAAGAGATCCTCTTACTAAAAAAGAACTTCCAGATGAGCTCTGGAGTATGGGATAAAATCTCACAAGAAACTCTAGATCGTCACATGCTCCGTTTCGCTTCTACCGCATGGAATGGTCTGGAGATGCGTGTGATTTATGAGGAAGGTATAGGCTTAGTGATGCAGACCTTTTCACCTCATGGTGAGCTACAGACTTCAAAAGAAGTGATCCAGGTGGAGCAAGGCATGCCTGTATGGAAAATAAAACTTCAGACTCAATTTACAGCTAAGAAAAAACTGCAACATTCCTACATGTTACCAGTAGTAACTGATGAGGTCGAGGAGCAGGACGAGAGTCCTCTTAAAATAATAGACTCTAAGGTGGACGAGCTAGGCGAGGTCATACTTAAGTTGAATAAGTCCGTTAATACTTCTCAAGCCATCATAACATGTGATGGACATCACCCGACGATTGCTAATGGTTCTTCTCCTGACATCCTTATTATACAGCTGGGCGAAGTATTTCAAGCAAATACTGAGTATCGGTTTATAATAACCGATTTAATCAACCTTCAGGGAGAAAAAGAGTCTTTGGAATTTACCATTATGGGAAAGTCTGAAGATGAAAGCTCGATCGAAATACCTCAGGGTATCTTCATCACAGAGTTAATGGTGGATCCACCCACATCAGGTAGCCTACGAGATATAAAATATATAGAGCTTTATAATAACAGCGGGGAAGATATAGATCTAGGTTATTTGACGCTTCTTTACAGAAATACAAAATATGAACTCCCTCACTCTAAGTGGGCAAATCATACTTTTGCAGTGGCTTACCCAGAAGCAAATACTCATCCCACAAACATTGGACTACTGGTACCCCTAACCAATTTCCCAGCATTGAGTGGGACATTCACACTAAGATTAGTTGATCCAGACGGGAACATACTGGACCAAATTAATTACTCAAATAGGCTATATGGAGAAGGATTTCCACACGGTAAAGCCTCAGTCGAAAGAGTGGGATACAAACCAGATAGATGGCTAAGGTCAAATCACCCAAATGGAGGTACACCTGGACTACATACGACGATGCGACCACACGTCGGAGTTGAGGCGAGTTCTGTAGTCATCAATGAACTGATGCTTTCACCCAGTGGAACGGCTGAGAAATATATTGAGTTGTATAATCGGTCATCTTCCACAATAGATGTCTCTGAACTTTATCTTACATATGCAAATAAGGAAGAAGCTTCGTCCAGTAAAAGCTGGTTACCTGTGATAAATACGTTCTTACTTAAGCCTGGGGAGTATGTTGTTCTTAGCTCATTTCCAGAAAGCCTTGCTCGGATATTCCCTGATCATGACGCTAATACCTTTGTCGAACGAATAGATTTTCCATCCATCAGCTCTACGTACTCCGAAATAGAGCTTCGCTCTCATGCAGATGACAAAGTAATTGACAGAGTGATCTATAGACGACAGTGGTTGGGTGATGACAGTAGAGACCGCACTGGATACTCCTTGGAACGCATTTCACCTGATCATGATGGTACCGTAAGGAATAATTGGAGGCGGGCGAGGAGCACAGACTCTGAAAGTGGAATAGGTGGTACCCCAGGGGTGAAAAACTCCGTCTTTGGCATCCCTTCTGACACCCCTGATGATAGGAGTTATATCAGCTGGCCTGACAGCCCTGAAATAAATGATATTAAGGAGTTGTATATAATGTTACAGAGATTCGGTGATCTTGCAAAGTTGGATATTTACACCATTGATGGAGCACCTATTTATTCATCTAACGGCACTGCTATTACGGGCATTTTAGATATGATCAGACAAGGCAAAGCTCCCTACCCTACGATGCTAATGGTGGTACACATCACCTTCACGGATGAAGAAAAAGACCCACCGATCGTTAGCTATAGCTCTGTATGGCTTCATCACAATGGAGTGTGATAACCGCTCAACCCCTAAGAAGTCTTCATTGGAATTTTGATTTCTCTAGTATTATCAAGGAGTTTTAGTACTATTATCGTCCTACAAAATATGATCCATCATAATGCTCTCACGACCAAACGTTCTATAGGAAACGAAATGAAAGCCTCCACTCATAGACAGACATTGAAAGAGATAAAAACTCATCCTAAAGGCCGTTGTAGAGAGTGCCACATCCTCTCCATTGAGAGCCGTTCTCCATCTCATAGGAAAAAAATATGTTTCCTATAGGAAACGTTTTTGTTTCATATAACTAAAATGTGGGCACTTCATATCCTAACCAACATCGGTTGATAATTAGCGGTTTTAAAAAGGTTCATAATCGTAGCAGTGAACGCTCCCAAAAACAATTACTCTAAATGACTGTTGATCAAAGCATTTATAATCTTATGAAAAAGATCAGCATTAGAGTATATACCAGTAAAGTCAATAGCTCCAGGGCCATAAACATAGACTGGTACTAGCCTCCCGCTATGACCTCCCGTACTAAACTTCCCTACTATAGTACCCTTATGATCTCCTCCAACCAAAGTAAGTCCACCTGTCTCATGATCAGCTGTAATGATGACGAGGGTATTTCCATTATTTGCAGCCCATTTCATCACTGCTCCAGCAGCTTGATCAAAGTCAGCAGTCTCTTGCATCAATAAATCGAGATTATTTGCGTGTGCATAGTCATCCAACTGTGACCCCTCTATCATTAAGAAAAAACCTTTATTATCCTGAGAAAGATGGTTAAGTGCTGTAAGCGAAACGTCAGTAAGAAAGGCACCCCTTTCTTTAGGTTCTGGCAAATCAACTGAGGCAAGAGCTGCAAAAATCTTTCCTTTATTAATAGCCTTTAGCTCCTCCATGGTAGTTGCTATATTAAACCCCTTCGCTTGAAGCTCGCTGAATAAGTCACGTCCATCTGTTCTACCCTCGCTCATTAGGTATGCCCCTCCTCCAATTACAAGGTCTGCGTTAGAGCTAACATAATCAGCCATAATTTCCTGTGATGCGTCTCGGTCTAGATTATGACAGCAGAAAGCTGCTGGAGTAGCATCCCATAGACGACAGACTGAAACAACCCCTGAGCGAAGTCCATTATCAAATGCAAAGTAGGTCAAGTTGTATCTAGGAGTACCATCTGAATCAACTCCTAAAGTATGATACTTAGCTTTACGACCAGTAGCCATAGCTGTACCAGACGCTGCGGAGTCTGTTATCAAACTATCAAGGGCACAAGTATCCATAAGTCCAGTAACAGTAGCATTTTGGAGCCATACATGTCCTCGATTCAACGACATTAACGAAGATATATGTGAAAGACTCATCCCATCGCCTCTCATCAATACTACATTAAGTGGCTTACCATATATATCAAGCTGCGGGAGTGAATCTACATGATAGGGAGTAGTGCTATGAAGCGTCAATTCTCGGTCTCTGCCTTGCAGCTGCTGCTCTTCCTGAGCGATACACTTAGGTGAGAAGATAAGAACAACAGTAAGGTACAGCAGAGTAAAATAAAGGTTCTTCATTAGTCAATTCTAAAAGTAGTTACGACTGGAGTGTGGTCAGAAAGCCAAATATTACCGTCAACATTGGATGGCTGATCGAAGTTAGTGTAACTCAGTGGTACTAAACCACCACAATAAAAGATATAATCTATACGGTGGCGTTCATTAATAGGGAGACGTCCAAAGTCGTGAAAAGTCCATGCCGTCCCTTCTTTAGACTCCGCCTGGACATAACTATCTTTTAATTGCTCTCCTAAAGAAAGAATTACCGGTGATGATGGGACTGAATTGAAATCACCCACAACTATCACTGGTATAGTACTACTCCACTTAGACACAAGCTTTTTAATCATCTCAGCACTTTTTTTACGAGCTACTTCACCTTGATGATCAAAGTGAGTATTGACAAACAAGATCTGACGATCATCAGAAATTCTTTTGAATAAGGCCCATGTAACTATTCTTTCACAAGCTGCATCCCAACCAAAGCTTGGTCTTTCTGGTGTTTCTGAGAGCCAAAAGTAACTAGATTCAAGCAAGATCAGTTTATTCTTATTGTACAGGATTGGAGCAAATTCTCCTTTTTTCATGCCATCCTCCCGGCCTACCCCAATACATCCATAATCAGGTAGCATTGACTTCAAGTCAATCAACTGCCCATAAAGCACCTCTTGGGCACCTATTAGGTCGGGGTTCTGATCTCTCAGAAATGGCTCTACTAACTCCGTACGATACATCCACATGTTACCTTCATCCTCCTCTGTTTCCATTCGGATGTTAAATGTCATCACCTTAAGTGCGTCGAGGTCAGATGGTTCTTGCGACGACATATGCATTGAGAATGAGGCCAAGAAAGCGACCAAAAGGAATCGTTTCAATTTTTTATACATACTTCCAATTTTTATATCTCAAACAATTTGTATTTAGTAATGACAACAGGGTAATAGCATTCACTACTCTGCTGTCATTACTAGGTAGGTATTATAAAAAAAAATTATGAAACAATCAATATCCAGGATTCTGCTTAAGCTGACCTTTAGAGTTAATTATAACGATAGGTGGATAAGGAAAAACCATCATATAATCCTGATACTTAGCCTTATCCTGATAATCATCATAATAGTCAATCTTAAAACTAGACTTAGAGTCACTTCTATTCTCGTACTTACGAACTCTTGGCCGAGCATTTAACTCCATAGTGGCTATCCTCTTAATCTCATCATTATCCGAACGATGCCAACGCTTTAAATCGAAAAGATGGTCTGTGAACTCAAATGCTAATTCACATCTACGCTCATGATAAAGATCTGCCATCGTGGCAGTCTTCGCTAGGGGTTTGAGATGAGAGCGTTCTCTGATTCTATTTATATCAATTGTCGCAAGATCAGCCCGACCAGTCATCAGGTAAGCTTCAGCACGGAATAGGAGTAACTCGGCAAATCGAAGAATAGGAAAGTTAATTCGTGTAGTCATGAAGTTACCATTCGGATTAACGTAGCCATCATCCATAGCATTCTTATGCTTGAAGGCATCCATATACTTATTAATCTGAAATCCAGACTCTATATCTTGTGCAGCATAGAATCGCATAGTCTCACCGAAATACACAAATTCTTGATCATAAGCTAAAATAGATCTAACCAAACGGTCATTCCCATCTCCATCGAGAAGCATCTCCTCATAGATATCTAAGGTCGGTTTGATTTGACCCCAACCATTATACTTACCCCAACCTTTATTTTCGAGTACAACTCCAGGAAACTTAGATCCACCGCCTAAAGTACCACCATTGCTTGGTACAGTCCATACGTACTCTCTATTCCAGAAGTCAGAAAACTCAGAAGAGAATACCTGATCAAAAGAATCAGCTAGTCCTCTATTATATTCTGTCTCCAGCTCATTCACCAGCTTAATAACCTCAGACCACCTACTTTTATCCCAAGTCGCCCAATACGCATTAACCTTTGCCTTATACCCTATAGCAGCCACCTTGTGTGCACGGCCCCTATCAGCTTCACTGTACTCCTCAAAACGTGGCAAGTACTCTATAGCATGGTCAAGATCTTCAATAATAAGTTGATAATTCTCCATCACACTTTTCCTCTGAGTAGGGATAGAATTATCATAGCCATCTTCATAATCCTCATACCTCACAAAGGGAAACCCTTGCTCATCAGTAGCATATCTATAAGCAAGATAAAAATGAGCAAAGGCTCTCATAAAGTACGACTCCCCTAGAGATCGCTTCTCTATATCAGAGAGTTCTTGTGTAGATTGTTTTTTGAGAAAACCATCAATAGCGAAGTTAGCTCTAGCGATAGACGCATTCAGGTGTTCATACGCACTAGTCAATCTAGACTCATCACCAGTGTACTTGAATGTACAAAGTGTAGTCCCCGAAGATGATCGTCCCCAGACAATATCATTTGCAGCTCCCTGCTCCCAAAATAGATTTCGCCCGAAGAGTTGCTCTTGGTGTATTCTTGCATACATGCCATCAACAATCTTGATAGCCTGATAATCATTCTTGAAGTAGTTATCTGCCGTAGGTGTTCCTTCAGGCTTAACATCCAGAAAACCTTTACAAGCGGAGAAGGTCGCGATTGTCAAAAGGAACCCTATATAATATATTATTTTTTTCATGTCTCTAGTGTTCTATTCGATTCGTTAATAAGTCATTTTTATACCAAAAGAGAAGACTCTAGATACTGGGTACTTCATAGCATCCCAACCTCCAGTCTCTGGGTCCATACCAGAATATTTAGTGAAAGTAAGTAAGTTATCACCACTCATGAAGAGAGATAAAGAACTCATACGATCATTAAGATGATCCCAGTTCCGAATAACATCGGTCAGGTCATACGAAATAGTAACATTCTTGACTCTTAAATAAGAAGCATCCTCGAGGTACCAGTCTGATGGTCTAGAAAAGTTTTGGTTAGGATCATTTTTTGAAAGTCGAGGTATATTAGACCCTGTATTTGTAGGAGACCAGGCATCTAAAATTCTGCTATCCCTATTGAAATTGCCGTTGACATCGCTCATGGTCATATACTTAGCGACATTAAGTGCTTGTGCTCCATGTACGCCCTGCAGCATCAATGATAAAGAAAGCTTTTTGTAAGTTGCTCCTAGAGTCAATGCGTAAGTGAAATCTGGAGTAGCATTGCCCATATATTGGCGGTCTTCATTATCGATATTACCGTCACCATTGAAATCTACAAACTTCAGGTCCCCAGCTTTTGCATTTGGCTGGATTCGTTTCCCATCGTGCGTATAATCCTCAGCTTCTTGATCAGTTTGAAAGATTCCGTCAGTCTTGATAAGATAAAACGAATTGAGAGGCTCTCCTTCAGCAGTCTGAATCATATACGGGATATCACGGAATTCTGAACTTTTCACAGCCCATACCCCTTTAGTACCATCACTATTCATCACTCCTATATTAGATACCCAGTTCTTGAGATATGTTAGGTTACCACTAATTGAGTATGAGAAATCCTTAATAGGATTATTGTACCAATTGAAGCTTAATTCAAAACCCTGATTTTTGATTTCCCCTTCGTTGATTAATGGAGCATCAAGTCCAATTGTACTAGGCCACCCGAGAGTCTGCTCTTGAATTAAGTTGAAAGTTCTTTTGTCAAAATAATCCATAGATAGTGATAACTTATTTCTAAACATCACAAGGTCTATACCCAAGTCTAGTTGTTCAGCGGTCTCCCATGTAAGATTAGGATTGGATTGATTACTAAAGTAGAAAAAGGTATTATACTGAGTATTTATCTCTGCTCCATAATGTGCACCTTCATCCCAGAACGTACGACCAAGAGTCGGGGACTTATAATTCATTCCAACGGAGCTTAAATTACCAATCCGCCCCCATGATCCACGAAATTTGAGGAGTGAGAGGATATCATTTTTAGGAAAGAATCCTTCATTAGAAATCTTCCAAGCAGCTGTCACGGCAGGGAAATCTCCATAGTTTTTGTTCTCTGGGAGACGTCCAGCATAATCTCTTCTCCATGAAGCTGTGGCGAAGTAGCGATCATCGTAACTATATGATAGACGCGAAACAATCGAAAGATTGGCATCAGGTCCACCAAACCAGTCATCCGCTGAAGTACTTTCAGCATTTGGCATATACACCATCGAAGCACTCTCATCGGCAAAGCTCCTACCTATCCCGCTCATTCCGCGAGACTCCCAATGATTTGCAGTGCTTGAGACAAGAGCTCCGACAGAGTGCTTGTCCAATGTGGTATCATAAGTAAGTGTATTCTCGACATCCCATGCCTCTGTGCGATAAGAGTTCTGAGAAAGAGTATTATCTTCATTTGGTTTGCCGGGTTCATCCACGCGAGGATTAAAGTTTTTGTAAAATGAGTTGTAGATATTGTAAGAAAAACGGCTATTGAACTTAAAGCCCGGCACAATATTTTTTACCGTCAAAGAAGAGGTAGACCACAAGTCACTACTTTTATTAAAGCGATTTTCTGCAATCAGTAGGCGAACTGGGTTTACAACGTCTCCGTGAGCAGCAGCTAGGTTAGGACCATACTTTTTGATATATTCGGGGTCCTCAGTTGTGACTCCTCCAAAGCTCCCATCAAGAGGGTTATATACCTCTGCACTCGAAGGCATATAAATGGCTGATAAGATTGGGCCCGTATAAGCATCATTAGTATTTTTGCTTCTACTATCGCCTTGACTCCATATTAGGTCTTCTGAAATTGTCACATAGTTATTAATGTCAAAAGAGCCATTGTACCTTAAAGAAAGGTTTTTATTGTAAGTGCCAATCAGTACACCTTGATTATCATCGTAAGAAAACGTAAAGCGGTTTGCGGAAACGTCTGTACCCACATTCAGTGCTATATTGTGGCGATGATAGGTAGCAGTCCGGAATATCTCATCCATCCAATTGGTACGAGTGGTTGTGATCCATGGATTCTTTGTAGGATTCCAAGCATCGGGAATAGTCCTTCCCGCATTTTTCAACGAAAGCGTACGCATCCTGAGCTGTTCTTCTGCATTAAGTCCTCTTGGTAAGTTTGAGGCCTGTCGAAAACCAACGATACCATCGTAGGAAATAGATGGGGCTCCCTTTCTTGCCTTCTTTGTTGTTACAAGCACTACTCCACCAGCCCCAGATTGAGCTCCATATATTGCTGCTGATGCGGCATCTTTCAGCACTACAATTGACTCTATTTCATTGACTGAGGTTATAGGAGCTCCTGGTACTCCATCTACCACCCAAAGAACGTTATCTCCATTCTGAGAACCTTGACCACGTATTATTAAACTGGGCAAACCTGTTGGATCACCCCCATTAGACTGAACTGTAACACCCGCAAGCTGACCTTGTAACATAGAGGTAGCTGAAGATACGGGGCGTACTGTTAGTTCATCTGTATTAGATATAACTCCTACAGATGCGGATAGGTCTTGCTTACGAGCAGAGGCACCATAACCGATGATCACCACTTCGTCAAGACTTTGAACGTCTTCTTTTAGCTCTATCCTTAGTTCTGTGGTCTCTGATGTTACGGGTATCTCCACAGTCTTATAACCAATATAACTAACCTGTATAATGGCTGGCACTGTTACATTCTTAATGATAAACCTACCATCTAGGTCTGTTATGGCACCTTGAGAAGTCCCTTTCACTTGTACCCTAGCACCTATCACGGCCTCGTTGTAGGACTTTTCCCAAACCAAACCAGAGATAGTCTCTTGCCTTCCACCCTGTGCTCGAGCTTCTCCTAATGTGAAGAACATCAGGGGAATGGAGAGCATAAAAATAAAAAAGAGAAAGCGTTTAAATTGTTGTTTCATAAATAATTTAAAGTTTTTAATGAATTACCACACAAAAATGGGATACTTATCTATTAGCACTTTTTAAGCACTTTTGAATTCGCCGCAAAGGTAAAAGGAAGAAAGCACAAAGCAGTGACACCGATGTTAAGAAGCTGCTATATCCTCAATAATATGATAGATAGAGGGGAGAAGCTGATGTCACAGTATTAGATTAATTAAGTATTGTATGGGCATACATCACTCAGCAAAAAACTTACAACTTCATATAAATATTCTATTTTAAAGACCTTTCTCTAAAAGTGAGTTAAAACTAATTTTCGACACAAATGGAGATATGCCCCTTGGTTATGAATTTTCTCTCTTCCTTTGTAACAGAAGATTTTAGTACATAGAAATCTATTTGAAAACAGCATATTAACTATCTTGATAAGAAACTATATTATAGATCAATAGACCATATCCTGACAATGTTTTATAGGTACTTCTGCGAAAATATCGTAGAAAAAGAGCGAAAAACTTTGTTTATCTCCGAAATATTCGTAAATTGCCTACGAATAAATCGTAACTCCAAATTTTGATCAAAATGGAAAAGAATAATTTTTTAAACGCACTTACTCCTCAAGAGGAAGATATCATGCGAGCTTACTGGATAATAGGCAAAGGGGAAATCAGCGATGCTATAAAAGAGATGAAACATAATGATCTACCCTACACGACAATCGCCTCAACGGTATATAAGCTTGAAGATAAGAAATATCTTAAAAGAGTTGGAAAAAAAAGAGGGTACGTCTTTGCACCAAAAGTTTCAGAGCGTGATTACGCCAATCGTACGCTAAAGTACGTCGTCTCCAACTTTTTTACCGGCTCCTATAAGGATCTAGTCAGTTACTTTGCAGAAGAGCAAAAACTGACCAGAGAAGAGATTAAAGAAATACTTGAGATGATTGATAACGATAGCACAAAATAATTATGGCACTTATTAGATACTTAATATGGTCTAGTGTAGGAATTGCCCTATTCTATTTAATAGACATCCTATTCCTAAGGCGTAGCAATATGCTTAAGGCTCAGCGTTGGTATTATATCTTTGCTATCCTCATCAGCTTAACGCTTCCTTTACTCTCTTCGCTTATCTCTCCCGTACAAGACGTCTTTGAGAGCATGATGCTGCCCAATTTCACCATCACCTATACCCCTTCTCCTGACACCATCGAAAGAGAATTGGTAGCGATGGAGGCTACTGAGCCAATCACATCCGCTATGTGGACCTTAGGATGGTGGAAAAACACTTTACTAATAATATGGGTATCAGGGCTATTTATCCTCGGACTAAGATTGGCAATAGGATGGATTACGTTGCGTCGCTTACTGAAGGGAGCTGAAAAAAGAAAACAAGGCGAAGCAACCCTCTACCTAGTAGATAAGAAAATAGCTCCCTTTACCTATCGGAAAAGTATTGTCATTAATCGTACTATGGCTCATGACTCCATCATGAACTCTATATTATGCCATGAGTTGGAGCACGTTCGACAGAAACATTATAGAGATCTTACCCTCGGAGTATTGCTGCAGCTACTTCAGTGGTGGAATCCCTTTGCGTGGAGTTTGCTCCACAATCAACGCAATACGCTTGAATATCTAGCAGACGAAGGCGTATTAAGCTCTGGACTAGACAAAAAAAGGTATCAATTACACCTTTTACAAGGTGTTACAGGCCTATCCCTAGAGCTTCCACTATTATCATTTTCAGTACAAAACCTTAAAAAAAGAATTTTAACAATGAACACTCAGAAAAAAGAAAAGAAATGGGCTGGCATCATGTGTGCCTTGACCTCAATACCTGTTGCAGCTGTTTTACTATTTAGCACGCAACTCGTTAATGCTAAACCAGCTCCAGATATCTTATTGGATGGCGAAAAGAACAACACCGAAATGATTTCAAAAGATATAAATACCATTGCTCCTGTATCCGAACTTCAAGAACCTACTAGACAGGACCCTCCTAAAAAGGATGGAGAAGTTTTTGAATACACAGATGAGATGCCCGAATTTCCCGGCGGAATGACGGAACTAATGTCCTGGTTAAGTGAAAACATTAAATATCCTGCTGAGGCTGTTAAGCAAAAAATTGAAGGAAGGGTATTTGTGTCCTTTATAATCGAGAAAGATGGCTCAGTATCTAATCTCACAATAGCAAAAGGTGCTCATGAGCTTTTAGACCAGGAAGCTTTGCGAATAGTAGGTCTTATGCCGAAATGGAAACCTGGCAAAGACAAAGGTAAACTAGTTCGTTGTCGTTACACACTACCCATCAGTTTCAAGCTACCTCTAGAGCAGAATAATTCAAAAGATAATGGAAAAGAATGAAATAGGTGCATTATCTCATGACTTAACCAAATATTATTATATATTTATTTGAACCAGTAGGTCGGTGAACTAAGCATCTCCGACCTACTTCCTTTATTTTCGTATACCTATTATACTATACGAACCACAGGAATAGAGATGTTTGACTTATATTTTCTTCAAATATGACTTCATTGACTAATAACAGGGCGGTAGAAAATCTTTTATGAGTTAGATAGAGAACTCTTTCTCTCAAATTACATCATATACTCCACCATGAACATTATTGAGCATATGTACATACATTTTACACACATTAAATTATGGTATTCAGGTTTTATTACGATATTATTACATGCCCCCATAACATGTGAGAGTTCTCCCACTCGGACATGATAGGTAGTGTGGTGCTAAAAGCATACAAAACAAGTAGATATTAGAATAATTAGCTCAAAATGACTATCTTTGTACATAGTAATGAAGATTACTACATATAAATAGTGTATAAGAAAGGTTGTAGTGAAGGCCATAATAACTTCACAAATAAAATATGAAAAAATGGCTTAAGGTTCTGCTTTCAACGCTCTGGATCCTATTTGGGTTAGGTGTTTTAAGCGTGATTGTTCTAATCGCACTAATCGCCAATGGTGTGATTGGCTATATGCCCCCTATTGAAGACTTACAAAATCCTATTGACAAGTATGCATCTCAGTTGATTTCAGAAGATGGAGAAGTCTTAGGAGCATTTGCTCTAAAGGGTAACAATCGGGTCTATGTAACGTACGAAGAGCTTTCACCTCAAATCGTTGACGCATTAATTGCAACAGAAGATAAACGCTTCACAAAACACTCTGGTATTGATGTTAGGGGGGTATTCAGAGCTATATTCAAAACGGTCTTGCTTGGCCAGAAAGAGTCTGGAGGTGGTAGTACGATCACTCAACAGCTGGCAAAGCAGCTATACTCTCCACAAGCAAATAATTTCTTCGAACGTGCTCTACAGAAGCCTATTGAATGGGTTATCGCTGTGGAGTTAGAGCGTTTTTATACAAAAGAAGAGATCATCACACTCTATCTCAATAAGTTTGACTTTCTCTACCAAGCAGTAGGGATAGAATCTGCAGCACAAACGTACTTTAATACAACACCTGCAGAACTCACAACAGAAGAAGCAGCGATGCTAGTCGGGATGTGCAAGAATCCATCGCTATATAATCCTAATAGGTTCCCTGAACGATGCAAACAACGCCGGGATGTAGTGCTATCCTTGATGGCTAAAGAAGGTTACATATCAAAGGAAGAAAAGGAAGAGCTACAAGCGACTCCCATCAAGCTAAACTTCAAACGCCAAAGCCATCGAGCAAGTATTGCCCCATACTTTAGAGAACATCTTAGAAAAATAATGATGGCTCAAAAGCCAGATAAAAGCCACTACTTCGAATGGCAATTAGAGCAGTATGAACGAGATAAAGAGCAGTGGGAAAATAACCCGCTGTATGGTTGGTGTAATAAAAACACCAAAGCAAATGGTGACCATTACAACATCTACACTGACGGTCTGAAGATCTATACCACCATCAATTCTAAAATGCAAGAGTACGCTGAAGAAGCGATGCTAGAGCATCTAGCAGGTGAGATCCAACCAACATTTGACAAAGAAAAGAAAGGACGTTCGAGAGCTCCATTCTCCAATCGCATCTCTGAGGAGGAAATGAAAGCTATCATCGATAGAGCAATTACTCAAAGCGATAGATACAGGACGATGCAGGAGGCGGGCATATCAAAAGCTGAAATCTTAGCAAGCTTTGATGAGCCGACAGCTATGTCCGTCTTTGATTACGCAAAAGAGGACAACCATTATACTACTGTAGTTAAAGATACAGTAATGACTCCTCGAGACTCCATTCTCTACCAAAAGAAATTTTTACGAAGTGGCTTTATGGCAATGGACAGTAGGAGTGGTATGGTACGTGCTTATGTTGGGGGACAGGATTTTTCAACATTCCAATATGATATGGCATCTCAAGGACGCCGTCAAATAGGCTCCACTATGAAGCCATTTCTGTACTCTATGGCAATGAATGAAGGATTCACCCCATGTAATATGATGTTACATGTTCAGCCACACATCCCAGATGAGAATGGTAGGATATGGTCTCCTAAAAATGTCGGAGCGAAGAGAATCGGTGAAATGGTGAGCATTAATTGGGGACTTCAAAACTCTTCCAACTGGACTACAGCATGGCTGATGAGCCAGATGTCTCCCTACACGTTCGTGGACCTGCTACACAGTTTTGGGATCACAGGTAACATAGATCCAGTAATGTCTATTTGTCTCGGAACACCTGATATCACAGTACAGGAAATGGTTACAGGCTTTAGTACTTTTTCAAATGCAGGAATTAGGCCAGAGCCATTATACGTCACACGAATAGAAGATCAGTTCGGCAATGTGGTTGCTGAATTTATGCCTATTCTTCACGAGGTGCTACCAGCAGAAGCAAGTTATAAGACCCTCTATATGCTTCGAAATGTGATGGATGGAGGTACTGGTAGTCGTGTAAGGACAAGATACCATATACAATCTGAAATGGGCGGTAAGACAGGAACCTCACAGAATCATTCTGATGGTTGGTTCATGTGCTTTACACCTCGTATCAGCACAGGTTGTTGGGTAGGTGGAGAGGATAGAGATATCCACTTTGATGGCATACGATTAGGACAAGGGGCAAATATGTCCCTACCTATAGTTGCGAAGTTTTTCCAGAAAGTGTATGCCGACAAGGAACTTCAAAAAAGAGCTGATATACTGGGTATCTCACCTGACTTAAAGTTTGAGATACCAGCTGAATATAGGGATCCTTGTAAGTCTAATGATGGTAGAGTATCAACCCCATATGAGGAAGTTGTTGTTCAGGATGAACAAGGAATAGACCCACTATTTGACTAGAAGACATAGCGAATTTATAAACATATAAAATTAATAACCCTATTTATCTTAAAAAAGATGTCAAAAAAAAGAGTTTACTTCTTCGGCGATGGACACGCTGAAGGAAGGGCAGACATGCGAATGTTACTAGGTGGCAAAGGTGCCAACCTTGCAGAAATGAATCTTATCGGAATTCCCGTGCCTGCAGGTTTTACAATCACCACTGAGGTTTGTCATGAATATTACGAACTAGGTGAGGAAAAACTTATCGAGACACTACGTCCAGAAGTAGAAGCCAATATTGAAAAGATTGAAAAATTAATGGGTGCTAAGTTTGGGAGTGTGGATAATCCACTTCTCATTTCTGTTCGCTCAGGTGCTCCTGCTTCTATGCCTGGTATGATGGATACTATCCTCAACCTAGGACTAAACGAAAAGGCTGTAGAAGGACTAGCAAAGAAATCAAACAACCCTAGATTTGCTTGGGACTCATACCGCCGCTTTGTTCAGATGTACGGTGATGTAGTACTAGGAATGAAACCTACTGACAAAAAGGAAATTGATCCTTTCGAGCAGATCATTCAAGATGTTAAGAAAGAGAATAATGTAGAGCTTGACACTGAGCTAACTGTAGATAACCTTAAGGATCTTGTAAAGAGATTTAAGGCTGCAGTACTTGAGCAGACAGGTCACGCATTCCCAGATGATGTATATGATCAACTTTGGGGTGCTGTTGGTGCCGTGTTTGGCTCATGGATGAATGAGCGTGCTATCATCTATCGTCGTATGGAAAATATCCCTGAAGAATGGGGTACTGCAGTGAATGTCCAAGCCATGGTTTATGGTAATATGGGTGAAACATCTGCTACAGGGGTTTGCTTCTCACGCAACTCTGCTACAGGAGAAAACCTATTCAATGGTGAGTACCTAATCAATGCTCAAGGTGAAGACGTGGTAGCAGGTATCCGTACACCTAGAGAGATAACAAAGATTGGTTCTCAACGCTGGGCTAAAATGGCAAATGTCTCGGAAGAATACCGTGCTAAAGAAATGCCATCTCTAGAAGAGGCGATGCCAGAAATCTACAATGAGCTAAACGATCTTCAGCACAAACTTGAGAATCACTACAAAGATATGCAGGACATGGAGTTTACTGTCCAAGATGGTAAGCTATGGTTCCTACAAACTCGTAATGGTAAACGTACTGGTAAAGCGATGGTAAAGATCGCAATGGATTTACTAGCTGAAGGTAAGATCACTGAAGAACAAGCATTGATGAGAGTAGAGCCTAATAAGCTTGACGAACTTCTACACCCTGTATTTGATCCTAAGGCAGAAAAGGATGCAGTAGAAATCTCTCGCGGTCTTCCAGCATCTCCAGGTGCAGCTTATGGTAAGATCTGCTTCTTCGCTGAAGATGCAGCTAAGCTATTTGCTAATGGTGAAAAAGTAATCCTTGTTCGTAATGAAACATCTCCAGAAGACCTAGCCGGAATGCAGGTTGCTGAAGGTATCCTTACTGCACGTGGTGGTATGACTTCTCACGCAGCTGTAGTAGCTCGTGGTATGGGTAAATGCTGTGTATCTGGTGCTGGTGCTCTTCAGATAAACTATAAGGAAGGGACAGTAACCGTAGATGGTAAAGTGTTCAATGAAGGAGATTACATCTCACTTAATGGCTCTACTGGTGTTATCTATGAAGGTAAGATTACGACAGAAGCAGCCAAGTTAGACCCTGACTTCCAAAAGCTAATGGAGCTTTCTGATAAGAACTCTCGTATGAAAGTTAGAACTAATGCAGACTCTCCTCATGATGCTCAGGTAGCGGTTGACTTTGGTGCGACAGGTATTGGTCTTTGCCGTACTGAGCATATGTTCTTTGAAGGTGAGAAAATCATTGCTATGCGTAGAATGATTCTTGCAGAGAATGAAGAAGGCCGCCGTGAGGCATTATCTCGTCTGCTTCCTCTTCAGCAAAAGGACTTTGAAGGTATCTTCCGTGCTATGAATGGCTTCCCAGTTACTGTTCGACTACTGGATCCACCTCTACACGAATTCGTACCTCATGACGATAAGGGTCAGGAAGATATGGCTAAGGATATGGGCGTATCTCTTGATATTATCAAGCACCGAATCGAAAACCTTCAGGAAGTTAACCCAATGTTAGGTCACCGTGGTTGTCGTCTTGGTAATACATACCCTGAAATCACAGAGATGCAAACTCGTGCAATCCTAGGTGCATGTCTAGAGCTTAAGAAAGATGGCATTATCTCAAAGCCTGAAATCATGGTTCCTTTGATCGGAACTCCTAAGGAGTTTGAGATCCAAGAGAGGGTAATCCGTGAAACAGCTGAGAAGCTATTCGAAGAAATGGGCGATCGTATTGCCTTCAAGGTTGGTACCATGATTGAGATCCCACGTGCTACATTAGTAGCTGATGAGATTGCTAAGAAAGCTGAGTTCTTTAGCTTCGGTACAAACGACCTGACTCAAATGACCTTTGGATACTCTCGTGATGACATCGCTAAGTTCCTACCAATCTATATTGAGAAGAAGATTCTAGAGGTTGACCCATTCCAAGTACTAGATCAAGAAGGTGTTGGTCAATTAGTAGCACTTGGTGTAGAAAGAGGTCGCTCTACTAACCCATCATTGAAGTGTGGTATCTGTGGAGAACATGGTGGAGAGCCAAGTAGCGTGAAGTTCTGTCACAAGACAGGCCTTGATTACGTGTCATGCTCACCATTCCGTGTGCCTATCGCACGTCTAGCTGCTGCACAAGCTGCTATCGCTGAGAAGATGAGTAAGTAAGAACCAACTCATATATAAAGAAAGAAGGGTGAGTCCATTTAGGACTCACCCTTCTTTCTTTTATATTTAACAACTATTGCATCACTTTGAAAGTAATGGCTTTAACTGCTTTTTCACTCTCTTATATAGTTTATCCTTCTTATCCACATGATCCTTAACAGACTGTACGATATCATTATCTTCGAAACCTTCAAGCACAGCATCAGCATAATCCTGATTATCATGCGACTCATCATTAGAATCAAGTGCTATTCCCAAATTAACTCTTCCGATAATATTATACTCTTTCCGAGCATCATCGTATAGGGCCTTATCTATGGCACGTACTGCATCATTCCAGTCATTGAGAATACGCATAACAGTGTCGATGGTAAGATCCTCTACACCCTTTAAATCATACCATCTACACATGAGATAAAAACACCAATCCCACTCCAAATCATAATATCTTTCATGAAGAGATCTAATAGCTCTATTAACTTTGACCATAGAATCGAGCTTACCCGATTTAATATCATCTATGATAGCACTGACAAGCGTAGAGGGAGCGATCATGCCGCTCATATCTATCCACTCACAATCTCCTAAATCTTGATCAGGTAGAAGAGCATTTCTTAAAACGTCCACACTAGGGATTTCTCCAGTTCCAAACTTATTGTAAATCCTCGTAATCAATGAATTTCCGATAAACTTCTCAATACCCCAGCAATAGGTTTGCAACCCTTTTTTCAAACTTGTGGGTCTAAAAAATAGGTTATTGTAAGCATAGACATGATCATGACCACCTAAATAGTCATATAACCCTTTCAACTTTTTGTATGCTACTTCCATCTTACCTACTGTAAAAGGAGATAACAAATTATAATTCACACAGTCTAACTTATTATCTTCTGGACGTTTATTACGAGCTGGCCATTTCTTTGCATCACGCATTGTTCCGACACTCAATAGGTTTCGACCGGGTACCAAAAATGTCTTATTGTCATTCTCAATCATGTAGCTGAAAGGGAAATCAGTAGTATCCACATTATCAACATGCCTTCCCATTACTAAGTTGAAAGCTCCAATTCTAGATGGCCATAGTACATACGAGTCCGAACTAGTCTTACTACCCCTCTCAACTACTCCTCTATGAATTGGACCAAGTTTATAAAGGTGATTACTCTGATTCGACCCCGAACCCGCATTAAGGAATGAGAAGTGTGCTGCGATCAACAAACTACTCTTATGATTGGATACTGTGAATGGTCCAGCAAAGACAGCACAAGCCTCACCATTCTCCAAATGACAGTTCGCAAAGAACAGAGAGTCATGAGCAGAATACAAATGGTCTAATACCGTAGCCTGGCCGATAAAACAACGTCCTACAATTGACCCACCCTTCAATGAAGTCCCTTCAGAAGCCACAAAATTCCGACCTTGGACACTATATCCTACATATATCGGATCATTCTTCTTTGAACAAAGGGTACAGTTCTCTAGGAGTGTTGCACTCTCTATGGATGCACAGTCACCTATCCATGCGTTAATAATAGTATCTGTATTTTTTATCGTCACATTATTCCCGATCGTCCCTCTTGAAGATCTGACTTCAGTAACCTCTTTATCCACCAAGTCATAAATCTTACTTCTCAATTCTGTATCCTGCCCCATCAAAGTCAGCATATAGGCTATAGAGGCACTTAGATTTCTAGAAAGAGGTACCTCCATACCACCGGTTTCATTAAGCACCGCCACTTCAGTGCCAATACCGAAGGAACTCTCTCCCTTCATCGCAATCGTATTTACATTGATAATAGTACATCCATCGCCAATATCATAATTGGAAATAAAATTATTTACATCTTTGATACACGTATGATTACCAACATTACAATTATTCAAGTAAGCATGACTTATACCATTGTTTATCGCGACTCCATATTCGTTATACTTAACTCCGCTTAAATCACCTATTGTACAATCTCCAGCAAAACTAACAGCATAACATGAGTCTGGTGTAAAACCTTCAGCCACTTTTATCCGTTCCCAATCTTCAGCTTTACAATGATTTTTCTCCAACTGCTTTATCTCATCAACTAATAACTTTCTCATGTTAATTTATTTTTATTTAAAACTCAAAAAAAAGCGTCTCAAATTTGATAGAATAACTATCTCCTTTGGACGCTTAACATATTTATAATTTTGAAACGATTTGATTGAAATCTTTACGCCTAAGCGGAAGCTTTCTCGGATCGTCTTTTGGGTAACCCAAGGCTAAAATATTGAGTGGAGTATTCACCTCCAGTTCTAGTCCAAAAAGTTCGCAACACTTCACTCTGTCAAAATCACACACCCATGTACTCCCCACGCCTAATGACCACGCCTCAAGCATCATATGAGTTGTAGCAATGGCACCATCAGTATATACGGTGTTAGCCAGCTTATCAGCATAAGTCCAGCTAGCAGCTTCATCGCCTACAATCATGATATATACAGGCACATGCTGAAACCACTCCTTAGTATAGCACTTTCTGATATTATCTCTAGACTCCTCACTCTCCAAGATATAAAAGTGCCATGGCTGACTATTCTTTGCCGAAGGAGCTATTACGCCCGCCTCTAATATCCTCTGAATGATGTCCTCAGGGATAGCACGACTTTGATCAAATTCTCTTACGCTTCTACGACTTTTCAGAAAGTCTATAATATCATACATTCGCTACCTCCTTTTTCTCATGAAATAAAAAATAAAACGCTACCATAATGACAAACGCATATCCAGCAAAGACATACCATGCCATCGGATACTGCCCTATACTATTATAATGATCCACTACTCGACTGGCTAGTAAAGGACCAAAGAAGGAGCCAAGTCCATTGGTCATCATTAAGAATACACCCTGTGCACTATTTCTCAATTCTACAGGAGCACTTTTATCTACATATAACGCCCCAGAGACATTGAAAAAGTCAAATGCCACACCATAAACCAACATTGAGATGACAAGCATCCAAAGTCCATCTCCAGGATTTCCGGCACCTAATAAGCCAAAACGAATAACCCATGCTAAAAAACTAATCAGCATCACGGTCTTAATTCCAAAACGCTTAAGGAAAAATGGTATAAGTAAGATACACAAAGCCTCTGATATCTGAGAAATTGAGATCAAAACCCCTGAATACTTGACACCAAAAGAATTGGCATACTCTGGAATACGACCAAAATAATTGGTCAGATAATCATTAGCATAAGTATTTGTGATCTGAAGACAGATACCAAGAAGGAAACAGAAAATAAAGAAGATAGCCATGTGTCTCTTCTTAAACAAAGAAAAAGCCTGAAGGCCCAACTTCTCCATCATGGTGCGCTTTCCTGATGAAATAGTCTTTACAATTGGAGACGGTTTGAAAGTCAGCATATACAGAGCTAATGCAAAGCTAAAGATCGCCGCAACATATAACTGTATGTTACTCATCTTAAAACCTGCAATATCCACAATCCACATAGCTACAATGAAGCCAATAGTCCCAAATACTCTAATGGGAGGAAAGTCCTTCACTGTATCCATACCAGCAGCAACCATCTTACCAAATGCCACTGAATTAGTCAGCCCCAGAGTGGGCATATAAAAACAAACACTCAATAACATCAAGGTATAAAGAATGGTATAGTCCGTTTGATTAGCAGCAAAGACAAGAAGAATACCAGAAATAAGATGACATATCGTGATCAATCGCTCAGCCGGCACCCACTTGTCCGCAATAATTCCTACTAATGTAGGCATAAAGAGTGCCGCTATTCCCATTGTCGAAAAGAATGATCCTATCTGAGCCCCTGTATAATTAAGTGTTCCACCCAAGTAAGCCCCCAATGAAATCAGCCATGCCCCCCAGATGGCAAACTGGAGGAAATTCATGATGATTAGTCTAAATTTTAAGTTACTATTGCCTTTTCCCATTGTAAAGTAATAATTCCTATCTAATAAATATTATAATACTATTATTCTTGTGACAAAGAAGCACATAATGGCAAATGCTTCTTAATCTCCTCGTCTTCACACAGTTCTTGCATTAATGAAAGCATCTTCTCTCTATTAGGACTAAGCATTGGGACCAATGGCAAGCGTAGAAACTCTTTCAATAAGCCAAGATGAGCCATTGCACATTTCACTCCTACAGGATTTCCATCAACAAATAACAATGAATATAACTCCTTAAATAGATGATGAATGTGAAGAGCACCTTTAACATCACCTCTCTGGATTAAATGAACCATTTCTCCGAACTCTGCTGGAAACGCATTACCAATGACAGAAATAACACCATCGACGCCCATTGTCATCAAAGGAAACGTGATTGTGTCATCTCCAGAAAGCACACAGAAGTCACGAGGACGGCGTTTCACAATAAGATCAATCTGTGACACAATACCACTAGCCTCCTTGATACCTATAATATTAGGGCAATCATTAGCCAAACGCAAGGTCGTATCTGGTAACATATTCACAGCCGTTCTAGCTGGGACATTGTATAATAATATCGGTAGTGGAGATGCTTCTGCAATAGACTTAAAATGCTGGTACAAACCCTCCTGTGACGGTTTATTATAATAAGGGCATACAACCAAGGCCGCATCGACACCATCCTTAGGCATTTCCTTCAATCGCTCTATAGCTCTCAATGTACCATTAAAAGAGACTCCTACCACGAGCGGTAATCGACCATTATTAACCTTCACACAAGTGCGAATAATTTCATCTTGCTCCTCAATGCTTAAGGTAGGTCCTTCTGCTGTAGTTCCTAGGGCGACTAAAAAATCCGCACCACAATTGATTTGCCGCTCAACTAAGGACTCAAGAGTCTCATAATCAACCGTCTTATCTTCTTTGAATGGTGTCACTAATGCCGTTCCAATACCTCGAAGAAAGAGACGATCCTGTTTTGATTGTTCTATCATATCAATTAATTAATGTCCATCTTATAATAATTAGGATGCACCTCCACAAAGGTAAGTTTTTTTACGGTATATTTGCCATTGAATTGTCGAAAATATTTTTAACATCTATGAGTTCAAAAAAGAATAGTATAAAAATATCACACCATATTATCAACTGGACCCCCTATCTTACTCGCTACATCATTCCCCTTGTGATACTAGCGGCTATTTTGGCATTTGTTGCTGCTCCCAAACCATTACCAAAGAATCCCTACCCCATGAGCGTAATGGAGCGTCACTCTCCATTCAGGTATATAGGTAGCTTTAATAGAGACTTCAATGATCTGAATGATATTCAGCTCGAAAGTGCTATTAGACTTGGTATCCCTCCTGCTGACACTAGAGAGACACTTATGAATAATAAGAATCTAATCAATATCTCAGACTCCAAGCTCTTCAAACTAGATAATCTTACTCACTCTATGCCTCTGCTCATACCTGAAGCAGCCATATTACTAGATGATATTTCAAGAGCCTTTACTGAAGCGTTGCAGAAGGATACGCTTCCACTATACCAACCTATCATCACTAGTGTAACGAGGACTAACGAAGATGTTAGAGGACTAAGCCGAGGTAATCTTAACGCCTCCCGAAATAGTACTCATAGGTATGGGACAACATTTGATATCTCTTGGAAGAGGTTTCACAAAATGGACATGAATGATCCACGTACCTTAGATGATTATGAGCTAAAACATCTACTTGCTATAATTCTAAAGGAGTTACATGAACAGAATAGATGTTATATAAAACATGAGCGAAAGCAGGCCTGCTTTCACATAACTGCTAGATAATCATACGAAAAAAGAGATGTTCTTCATCACTCAGCATACAGAGGAAAAGATTAATCACAATCAACCTAATGAGATCAGGAGCCTTGATCAATTGGCATCTGAATTAAGACAATATGTAAGTTTAGCTAGGATCACCCCTACTGTAATACGTGTGACCAACTCTAGCTACTCATCTACTAAGTTGGTAGCATTAGACCTTGATGGCACATTGACCTCGGTAGAATACATGAATCGGCTAGCCGAATTCACAAATAATAGCCACATCTTAAAATCACTAACAAACTCTGCTATAGAAGGAAAAGTACAATGGGGCCAAAATTTCATCGAAAGAGTCAAACTCCTAAAGGGACTACCAGTAGAGATTGCTAATGATGTAGCTAATGAGATACCACTTGCCACTGGAGCAAAAGAATTCATTGATGATCTCAAAAATCGTGGAATCTCTATCATCATTATTACAGGGGCATATCAGGGGTTAGCTGAGGCAATCTCAAAGAAATTACAAATAGACGAAATCTATTCTTCACAATTTGAGATTAAAAACGACCTTTTCACTGGAAAGATCAAAACTCCTTTTCTAACTCCAGAAAACAAAGCAAAAAAGTTGATGGAGATCATCTCAAGAAAAGGGTTTTCGCCAATTGAATGTACTGCCATTGGAGACAGCTACAATGACATACCGATGCTATCAAGTGCTGGGCAAGCATTGATCTACCATGCCATCCAAAAAGCTCCACTTCCACTTACATTCCTCACACAGTTTATATAAATGTCATAAGCCTAAAAGATCCCCTTAAAGCAACCTATAATCTGTTCAAAATATTCTACTTAAAGGATATATACGTTCATATGAACGTAAGGATATTCTCCTGGATGGACGAACCTTTGGTTAGACTTTTCTTCTCTAATGGGTAGCTTTATCTTCATAGGTAAATGAGCCAACAAAGAAATGAACAACGGATTGTATAACAACTAAAATCAAAAAAGTATAATCCGCGTTGTACAGAGACAAAACAATCTCTTTAGGTATTCGATAGATACATTCGTCTTAGGTCTTCTGATATCTTATCACTCATCGGAAATGTACGAAGTTGCTCTACATCCCCCTTGAACTTTAGCTGAGCTTCCTCTTTACTACTTCATATCCCCGCTCAAAGGGATCAATACGGATTACTAATTGTCCAAATGCTCTGTACAACAATCCACTCTGCCAGCACAAGTGTCAATAAATATTTGTAGATGCGAGTTGCACTCTTCTTCAGATAAAAACCATACTCCATAAATAGCCCTTTTCTAAGTCTTGGGATCGGAATGTTCTTGCTAATTCCTATTGGATCAGACACATAAGTCAATTAAATCATAAAAAGGCCCCTCAACTATGTCAACTTTTTTCAGAAAAAGACCCATACTATATCTTCGAAATATTCTACTCATAGGAAACATATTTTTTTGCTATAGGACGAAGATACGTTTCATATAGGAGAATTTTTAGTGGTTCAGTGAAGTGATTTTCAATGAGACCATATCATCAGATGTCATCTATTATCAAAAGTAAGGTGGTAGTTCATGATTAGACTAAAACACTTACAAATAAGGTTATGAGATTAAATATATCCACATGTGTCGCTGTGGATTCAATAGTGTGTTTTATATCCCTAGGCTTAGTACATTTGTATAGTCTTTATCGTTTTTAAAAAGTGCATTCTATGGAGCAACTAACAAACTTTATAAATAGTGAACTGGGGGTAAAGCTAGTAAAACTTACCATTACCCTATTTATCATCCTGATCATACTTTTTTTCACTAAAAAAGCTATTCCTAAGTACGTTAGAAATACCAATTCTAGATATAAAGCAAGGAAATTCACTAACCTGATTGGCTTTATCCTCATTGCCTTTGCGGTCTTAATAATCTTCAGCCAGCAACTAAATGGATTCACTGTCTTCATCGGTGTAGCTGGTGCTGGTATTGCCTTTGCACTTCAAGAGTTGATAGCGAGCATGGCAGGCTTTATTGTCATCCATACAGCCAACTTTTACAATGTAGGAGATAGAGTCATGGTCGGGGGAATCAAAGGGGATGTCATTGATATAGGTCTATTAAGAACCTCTCTTATGGAAATTGGTGACTGGGTGGATGGTGACCTCTATAATGGCCGCATGACGAGGGTAGCAAATAGTTTTATTTTCAAAGAGCCCGTATTCAATTACTCTGGAGATTTTCCATTTCTATGGGATGAACTAAAAATTCCCATCAAAACAGATAGTGACTTTGAATATGCGAGAGAAGTTTTCCTTGATATTTTAAATGAAATCAATAGCGAATATGCTAAAGAAGCAAAGTCTCATTGGAATAAAATGACGGAAAAACTAATGATAGAGGAGGCTAAGGTAGAGCCATTCATTAGTATGCAGTTTGATCAAAACTGGATTACATTTATATTAAGATACGTTGTGGACTACAAGTCTCGCCGAAGTACGAAGGATAAAATATCAACTAGAATACTGAAAGCTATTCAAAACTCCAATGGACGAATTGAAGTCGCCTCATCAGCTTTCGAAATTACAGAATTTCCCAGCCAGTCGATGTCTAGAAATTGAATAACTAGAGCACTAACGAACAATAGACTTTACAAGGAGGATGAGGAGAAGTCTTACTCCTCATATAGTATCGTATCACCGCTACAGCTAATGGTATAGCCCTCCTCTATTAAATAGGCTATAGAACGCTCTATCTGCTCTAAAGATAAGAGAGGAAAATGATTTTGGATCTCGGATAAAGTTACTTTGCCTTGTGCTTTAAGCCACTCCTCTATTTGATCTATTTTCCTATAGGTGAGTTCATCAGTTGGATTAGCCAAACAATAATCACAGTGACCACATGGCAAAGGATCTTCTATTCCGAAGTATTGCATAAGTATCTGAGCTCTACATTTTCCCTCACTCTGCATATAGTCCACCATGACATCTACTCGATGCTGGGCCAAATCGTATCGCGAAGTATAGACATCTTTACGTATTCTTACGCGTTTTCGTGATACTCTCTGCTGCAGATATCTAATATAGTTACTCCTCTTACCTGGTCGATAATCAATGACATGCCATCTCCTGAGATTTTTCAAGAGAAAGGCTAAATAATCCGGCTCTATTTCTAGGGCATTACATATCATCTGCTCATTGATGGATGAGAATTCTGAGAAAAGCCCCGGATAGGTACGTAATAAGAACTCTATCAAGTCATCGTATATGTGCTCATCGTCAGAAAATAGCGTGTACAGATCATTCCTAGAGGCTGTAATCATTAACTGACTTGGCATATTATGATTCTCCATGTACTCTAGATATCCAGAGATTTGAAGAATACTCAAGGAAGCAGAGACCACATGCATAGGCACCTTATAGGTCTGGCAAAAGTGATATATGTCAAACTCATACATGGCTCCATCGCCTGATTCTATCCCGAGCTGGAAATAATTGCCCAGCCTATCATAAACCTGTAGTATCACATCTTTCGGGGGAAATTCCCTCTCAAGCATGCTATAAATATACCTCTCATCTTCATTAGGGGTATAGAGTAATACCGCATAAGCACCTTCATTATTTCGTCCTGCACGCCCAGCTTCTTGATAGTAAAACTCTGGCGAAGGCGGCGGTGTAGGGTGAATCACTAACGATACATCCTCCTTATTAATCCCCATTCCAAAGGCATTGGTACAGACCATTATACGGATTTCGCCAGCTTGCCAAGCATTTTGTTTCATGGACTTGACCTCTTGTGGTAATCCAGCATGAAAGTAATCGGCACTAAAGCCCTGTTGGATAAGGAAGTCAGCTATTTTCTTGGTTTTGCTTCTGCTTCTAACATATATCAGAGTACTCCCATTAACTCTTGATAGGATATGAGTCATTTCTCTAATCTTATCATAAGTTTTCCGTACCACATAGGTCAGTTTTTTACGGTAAAAACTTCGCCTTACAATGGGTGATGAATCATCAAAACCAAGACTAGTCCGTATATCCTCGACAACACGTGGGGTAGCAGTGGCCGTCAATGCGAGAAAAGGCATCTCTGGGATACGTTTCCTAAAATTAATGATCTTGAGATAGTCTGGACGGAAGTCATATCCCCACTGACTAATACAATGGGCTTCATCAACAACGACAAAGGAGATCTCTAATGACGGTAGATAACTAAGGAAGAGAGTGTTAGACAAGCGTTCTGGCGAAACATAGAGTAGCTTATAAACTCCAAAGGTGCAATTCTCTAAGATTGTAAGGGTTTCTCCACGGGTCAGACCAGCGTGAAGGTAGCCAGCTTTGACCTCCTGTAATCTCAGCTGATCTACCTGGTCTTTCATCAAGGCTACTAGTGGTGAGATGACAAGGACCACACCATGGCACATCAATGAGGGAACTTGGAAGGTAAGAGACTTTCCTCCACCAGTAGGCATGAGTGCAAGTGTATCATGACCATTTAAGATACTATTGATGACTTCCTCCTGCTTTGGTCGAAATGATTCAAATCCCCAATATTCCTTAAGTATCTCTAGAGGGGATTTATCTGTAATCCTCCTGGGCTTCACAATACAACTTGAGGAATCTAGTGGATATGAATATCAATGATATTAAGGGAAACTTCCATCTTACCTTGCTTATTGAACTCCTCTATCGTATATAAGATATCAAACTCATTACCAGCGGTCAGATCTGCTAGGTATTCAGCTTGATTATAAGCAACAGCTTGGTATATAGGCAATTCACCAGGAAGTGAAATCATCATCCGAAGATGTGACTTTTTGTATCCCATAAGTCGGGGTGGAGTGACACAGATGACTCCTTTAGAACAAAATGTAGGCTTTTCATTTCCAGGGCCAAAGGGAGCTAGCTTACGAATCTGCCTTCTCAAGGTAGGGGTTATTTCAGAAAGCTCTAATACAGAATCGATCTTATGCTTAGGCTGCAAGTCTTCCATCGTAAGATCTTCATCAGCTGTTCGATTAGCCAACTGGATAAAGTGATGAAGATTCTTCTTATGTATAGTAAATCCTGCCGCCAGAGTATGTCCACCAAAATTCTCTAGCAGATCTTTAGCTTTCTCTAAGAGTGCATGAATATCATACCCTTCTACACTACGTGCCGAACCATTAATCAGATTATCCATAGTATCGGTCATAACGATTGCAGGCCTATTATATTGCTCTGCTAGACGAGAGGCTACTATACCTATCACACCATTATGCCAGGATGGATCATATACGACTATGAGTTTTCGGTCCAGCATATCAGTAAAGCCCTCCACAATTTCATTAGCCTCTTGTGTGATAGAGTGGTCTATCTCTCTTCGCTGATTATTATACTCATCTATATGATGACTGATCGCTTTAGCCTCTTGGAAGTCTCTTGAGAGTAACAAATCAACTGACTCCCTACCACTTTGCATACGTCCAGAAGCATTGATACGAGGGCCTATCTTGAAGATAATATCCGTCATGTCTAGGACTTTGCTCCTCAACCCACTGACATTGATAATGCTTTTTAGCCCCAGCATCGGACGTCGATTGAGTTTTTTTAATCCATGGTGAGCTAAGATCCTATTCTCTCCGTACAACGGAACTAAGTCAGCGGCGATACTCACAGCTACCAAATCTAGGAGATTATAACAAACACGGGGATCGCTATTATTACTAATAGTGAAGGCCTGAATCAACTTAAACCCTACCCCACAACCACTTAATTCGGGAAATGGGTACTTCGTATCTGGTAATTTGGGATTGAGATTAGCAACCGTATTTGGCAGATACTCATCAGGCATATGGTGGTCACAGATAATAAAGTCTATCCCTAGAGTAGTCGCATAATCTACCATATCATTAGCCTTGATACCGCAATCCAACGCGATAATAATCGTGAATCCGTTCTCTCGAGCAAATTCAATAGCTTTCTTAGAAATACCACTCCCCTCCTCATAACGGTCAGGGATATAATAGTCTATGGCTGTAGTGATTAAGCGAAAATACTTATAGACTAGTGTAACGGCTGTAATGCCATCAACATCATAGTCACCATAGACCAGTATTTTCTCCTTATTACCAATAGCTCGGTTAAGACGATTAACAGCCTTGTCCATATCCGTCATAAGAAACGGATTATGCAGATCATCTAGACTAGGATGTAGATAGGTTTCGAGATCTTCTTTAGAATCAATATTTCGCTTGACAATAATATCAGCGATCTTAGGCAAAAGCTTTCCTTGTTCGGCAAGCTTTCGCGACATTTCTTTCTCTTCTTCGGAAAGTTCATTATGACTCCAAATATGACTCATGATTTTTTACTTTCTACAAACTTAAGCTTTTTTCTGGTAAAAACGTACTGGAAATAGCTCAAACTTTTCCCTCCCGAATAAAACATCTCTACCAAAACGGGTGATTTGAAGATTTCCGCCCATCGAATAATCTATGCTCATCAATCCTTTCATGACCATTTGATAAAGATATTCTCGCCATTCGATAGCTGAAACATCTCTGCCTATACCGTACGTAGGCATAAATTGATAGCCTGCTGCTAGCAATAACCTCTGACGTGAACCTCTCAGAATGTCTATACACATATCAATATTGATGGACTCTCCGGAACGTGCAACCGCACTCATCGCTTTTTGGGCTATAGTAGTACCATCAAAGGCCTTAGGCTTTGGCATCAAACATACATCACAATCATTGCAGTCCGAATCAACCTCGGTACCAAAATAGCTAAGCAAGACTCGACGACGACATACATTCCCTTCGCAATATCGCTTCATGTAATCCATCTTAGACGTAGAGACCGCCAGCATGCCACTATTCTGAATCAATTTCTGTAAGACAAAGATATCGGCATAACTATAATAAAGTATCGCTGTAGCAGGCTTACCGTCACGCCCAGCCCTACCGATCTCTTGATAATAGCTTTCGATATTTTTGGGCATATTGTAGTGGATGACCCACCTAACATCGGGCTTATCGATCCCCATACCAAAAGCGACCGTAGCACAGACCACCTGTATCTGCCCTCCTAAAAATAAGCGATGGACGATCTCTCTATCCCCTGCACTCATGAGTGCGTGATAACTGAGAGCTTTTATATCCTGATCATTAAGATAGCGTGCAACTGCTTCAGTATCATCACGCTTGGTACAATAAATAATCCCTGCTGAATTATCCCCTTGCTGCTCGATATAATCAGCTATCTCACGTAGCTTATCTTTTTTCTTAAGCCCCCTTCTAACTTCTAAGTATATATTAGGACGGTCAAAGTCTCCTATCAATTGTACAGGATCTTTAAGCTGAAGCTTAGCGATAATATCTTTTCGTGTAGATTCATCAGCAGTAGCGGTAAGGGCTATAATCGGCAGATCAGGATACCGTTCTTTCAGGACTCCTAATTGTGAATATTCTGGGCGGAAGTCGTGACCCCACTGACTTATACAGTGTGCCTCATCTATCGCGATCATAGAGACATTGGTACGTCTGAGCATCTCACCTCCGAAGGGAGATAGTAACGTCTCCGGACTGATATAGAGTAGTTTAATCCGTCCTGTATGCAAACTCTGAAGAACGTGTTTTCGATACTCATTTGTAACACTACTATTGATGGTAGCGGCTAATATTCCTTGTGCTTGAAGGGATAGAATCTGATCTTTCATCAGTGCAATAAGAGGTGAGATCACCAAGGCACAGCCATCTAAGAGCATAGCTGGCAATTGATAGCAGAGGGACTTACCACCTCCTGTAGGCAAAACGACTAATTGATCTTTCCCTGATAAAACACCCTCAATGGCTTCACGCTGAAGTGGTCTAAAAGTACTATGACCAAAGAATTGTTCTAGTACCTGATCCAAATTCATAAACCTTCCTTTCTCATCATATTCAGCATTAATTCTAATGCTTTCTCTACCGCATACGACATATTTTTTACTCGCCCTCTATCCTCAGCTCTGATCAAAAAGGCTTCAATAGCATAGGGTGTCTTGATGCCAATCCATACAGTACACGGGTTAAACCCCTCAGAAGAGGCATCACAGACACCCGTTGTGGATATAGCATAATCGCTACCTGTGAGTTGAGCGATACTCATGACCATACCTTTAGCACAAGCCTCGGTCACCAATCCACGACCCAACTCCTTATCCGTCAATCCTAATAGCCCACGTTTGCACTCCTCAGTGTATGCAGTAATACCTGCTTTCATCCACTGAGAAGCACCACTCTTGGAGGTCAAGGCAGCTGAAAGCAGTCCTCCAGTACAGCTCTCAGCTACCGAAATGCTTCGACCTCCATTAATAAGAATATCCGCTATCTCTGAAACATACTCCATACTCATCAGATAATCACTCGTGAGTATGGTGCATCAGACAAGGCACTTCTATAACCAGCCGCAAACCGATAAGCTCCAGCAATCGCTACCATAGCAGCATTATCAGTAGTGTATGCAAAAGGTGGTATAAAGACATCTCGTCCGGTTCGCTTACCATATTCGATAAAGGCATCTCGGAGTGCAGAATTAGCTGAAACACCTCCAGCCACAGCGACTTGCTTTATATCTAAATCATCGGCAGCCTTTTCCAACTTATTCATCAAAATCTCCACAATTGTGTGCTGCAATGAAGCACATAAATCCTCCTTATTTTTCTCAATAAAGTCTTTATCTTTTTCTAGTTCATCCCGAAGCGTATAGAGGAAGGACGTCTTCAATCCACTAAAGCTATAATCATACCCCGCAATATTTGGCCTAGCAAATCTAAAAGCATTTGGATCTCCGATATTACCTAACTTATTAACAATCGGGCCACCTGGATATCCGAGCCCAATCACCTTAGCACACTTGTCAAATGCCTCTCCAGCAGCATCGTCAATAGTCTTCCCGATGATCTCCATATCCAGAGGACTCTTGACAAGTATAATCTGTGAGTTACCACCCGAAACAAGCAGACAAAGGAATGGGAATTCTGGAGTCTCGACTCTTTCCTCCCCACTCTGAATAAAGTGAGCTAAGACGTGTGCCTGTAGGTGGTTCACATCCACATGTGGAATGCCAAGCCCCTCGACCAACCCCTTTGTAAATGAATTTCCCACCAGAAGTGATCCCAAAAGACCTGGACCACGTGTGTAGGCTATCGCATCAATATCCTTAAGCTCTATTGATGCTCTCTTCAACGCGGTATGGACCACTGGCATAATATTCTTCAAATGATCTCTACTTGCAAGCTCTGGCACCACACCGCCATATTCCTCATGGACTTTTTGGCTTGCTATCACATTAGAGAGCAATACATCACCATGAATAACCGCTGCAGAGGTATCGTCACAAGAGGACTCTATACCCAAGATATAAAGTCCTTGATCTATATTTATTTTACTCATTAACCTACTATTGAATTTGTTTATATATATGCAAATCTAATCATTTTTAGTCAAGGGTACTTATTGAAATCATCAACTCCGCAGCACTTGAAAAGATAAAAAATTCTAATCAACGCCCTACATCATAATAACATGGTTATTTCCATAGTTAAATTAATTCTGCTAAAATAAAGTGTAAATCATACAGACTAGATACTTTTACATGAACACACAAAAGAAATCAACAAAAAGAGCATGACATTTTATTGATTTACACATTATAATTGCCTATCTTTAATCATCCTTTAAAATACAAACAACATAGGGCAGCGCATATTACAGATTTTTAAGGATTAGGCAAAACAGCACCACAACAAGAATTAGATTAAATATATAAAATCTAGATATAGCAAAAAAAAGCCCCGCAGATAGGCGAGGCACTAAATGTTTTCACAACGGAATAATCCTTATTGTGAATTGCTTTCAAGCACAAACATAATAATTATATTTGATACAACAAAGAAAACTTAAAATATTATTAAATACTTCATACTAGCATTATTATGAAAAAGAACATTTTAGGACTTGACTTGGGCACTAATAGCATCGGATGGGCTTTAATTGAGCATGACTTTGAGACCAAAGAAGGAAAAATATCTGGGTTAAGCACACGGGTTATCCCCATGGCACAAGATGTAATAAGTAAATTTGGAGAGGGACAATCTATCCCTCAGACTGCTGATCGCACCAAATATAGAGGAATTCGAAGATTATATCAGAGAGATAATCTCCGCCGCGAACGACTACATCGAGTATTACATATTTTAGGATTTCTGCCTTCCCATTATGAAGAAAATATTGATTTTGAAAAGAATCTTGGGCAATTTAAGATAGAGACAAAAATAAACTACCGACCCTCTTCAAATGGTAACTATGAATTCATATTCATGGATTCATTCCAAGAGCTGGCTAATGAGTTCAGAAAGGCTCAACCAGCTTTAATTAAGAACGGAAAGATAAGGATTCCCTATGATTGGACCATATACTATCTACGAAAGAAGGCACTACATGATAAGGTGACCAAAGAAGAATTAGCATGGATTCTACTCAACTTTAATCAAAAGAGAGGCTACTATCAACTAAGGGGTAAAGAGGATGAAACAGATAATAATAAAAATGAAACTTATGAAGTACTTAAGGTAGCTAGGGTCGTAGATTCTGGTGAAGTAATAAAAAAAAGTGGAGCCATCCTATATGATGTATACTTTGAAAATGGTTGGAAATATCACAAACAAATAACAAAACCAGAAGACTGGATTGATAAGATTAAAGAGTTTATCGTCACCTCCACTACACTAAAAGACGGCTCTATAAAACGGACATTCAAAGTCGTTGACTCAGAAAAAGATTGGATTGCAATTAAGGAGAAAACAGAGAAGGAAATTGAGAACTCTGATAAGCATGTTGGCGAATACATCTATGAAACCCTTCTCAAAAATCCAAAACAAAAAATACATGGAAAACTAATCAGAACAATTGAAAGGAAATACTACAAAAAAGAACTTCAAGCCATACTCAAAAAACAAATAGATCTACATAAAGAGCTAAATGATAGAGCACTTTACAATGCATGCATAGAAGAGCTTTACGCTAAAAATGAAGCTCATCGATCAAATATCAAGGATCGTGGCTTTGACTACTTATTTATCGAAGATATCATCTTTTACCAACGCCCACTTAAAAGTAAAAAGTCCTCCATCTCTAATTGCCAATATGAATACAAGATTTACCATACACGAGACAAAGAAACGGGAGAATTGGTCCAACGAAAGGCACCACTAAAGGCGGTTCCTCGCTCCCACCCTCTATTCATTGAGTTTCGCATGTGGCAATTCCTTCGAAATCTTAAGATATACGAAAAGCAAACTGTCACAGATCTAGATGTCACAAACAAATTCTTAAAAACAGAGGAGGATTGGTGTGATCTATTCGACTTTTTGATGGATCGGAAAGCTATCAATCAAAAACAATTCATTAAGTACTTTACTAAAAATAAAGTCATAAATAGGTCTGATGAAGAGAGGTATAGGTGGAATTTCCCAGAAGATTTGCCCTATCCTATGAATGAGACTAAAGCACAATTCATAAGTCGGCTAAAAGGCATTCCTGGCTTTGATCTTAATAAAGATCTAACATTCTCATTCCAAATGAACCTATGGCACATTATATATTCCGTAAGGGACAAGGTGCAATACATAAAGGCACTACAAACATTTGCTATCAAGAATGATATTGACACAGTCAGTTTCGTTGAAAGCTTCAAAAATCATCCTCCTTATCCTGCAGAGTATGCTTCCTACTCCGAAAAAGCCATAAAGAAACTACTCCCACTCATGCGTATAGGAAGATATTGGAATTATAATGATATCCTAAGTGATGCCATTCGGAACGTTGAGGATATTATGGAGCGCATTAATGCCCTTCCACTCACCCAATCCATGACTATAGAAAATACCACACTATCCAAAGCTATCTCCAACGTGGCTGACGATGCAATACCCAAGCAGCTAATTCGTAGTTTTATCCCATTCAGAGACAAAAATCCCCTATCAGGATTAAACACGTACCAAGCATGCTACGCCGTTTATCAGCGTCACTCTGAAGTAAGCGAAATCACTCGCTGGCGTACACCAATGGATATTGACAATTATCTAACTGAATTCAAGCAACACTCATTGCGTAACCCCATCGTAGAGCAAGTCGTTACAGAGACACTACGAACAGTTAGGGACATCTGGCAACACTACGGTAACGGAGCGGAAAATTTCTTTGATGAAATTCATGTAGAGATAGGTAGGGACATGAAAAACTCCGCAGATAAACGCAAAGCAATAAATGATAGAAATAAGGAAAATGCTCAAACAAATTTACGAATTAAGGAATTACTGAGAGACTTACAAGAAGAATACTCTGATCAAGAAATTCGTCCTTACTCTCCTAGCCACCAAGAGCTCCTAAAGTTATACGAAGAGGGTATTCTTCAAAACCCAAACAGCTCGTATGAGAAATTGAGTGAAGAAGAGGTCAAGAAAATACGAAGGAACAGAGAGCCGAGCAAAAGTGATATTCGTCGATACAGACTCTGGCTAGAGCAGGGATATGTCTCACCCTATACTGGTCAGGTCATACCACTAAGCAGACTATTCTCCGAAGATTATCAAATAGAACACATCATTCCACAATCACGTTTCTTTGACGATTCGATGGTAAATAAGGTGATTTGTGAAAGTGAGATCAACCCAAGCCCATACAAAGGAAATCAGACCGCAGCCGAGTTTATAAAGAAGATGGGTAATTCTAAAGTACAACTTAGTAACGGCAGAGGATCTGTACCTATTCTAAATCTTAATGAGTATGAAAAGCATTGCAATCGTTACTTTAAAAACAATCGGAAAAAACTTGAGCTGCTACTGATGGAGGATATTCCAGAGCGATTCTCTGACCGTCAGTTGAACGACACTAGATACATCAGCAAATTCATTAAAGGACTACTCAGTAATATCGTTCGCGAAGAAGGTGAAAGAGAAGCCACCTCCAAGTCACTACTCACTTTGCCTGGCGCGATTACAGCCAAACTCAAGCAAGATTGGGGACTAAATGACAAATGGAACGAAATCATCACCCCACGCTTCCAAAGGCTTAATGAAATGACACACTCCTCTGACTTCGGTTATTGGGATTCTAAGATTAATGCTTTCCGTACTCAGGTGCCTGATGAGATTGAAAAAAGTGGATTTAATAAGAAGCGTATTGATCATAGACACCATGCTTTGGATGCTCTTGCGATTGCTTGCTGTAGAAGAGAACATATACAATACCTGAATACGCTTAATGCAGGAAAAGACAAATATGACTTACGAGCAAAGCTATTAATTAGAAACAATCAAGGAGATTATACCAAGACCTTCCAATTACCGTGGCAACACTTCCCAGTCGAGGCTAAAAATGCCTTAGAAACAACTATTATCAGCTTCAAACAAGATCTGAGAGTCATCAATAAAACAACAAATAAAACCTGGCAATGGAGAGCACACAAAGATGGTAATTATAAGAAAGTGACGGTCAAGCAAACGAAAGGTGATGGATGGGCTATCCGCAAACCATTACACAAAGAGAAGGTCTATGGGGCGGTGAAAATCATTCGGTTTGTGGAGATAGAAAAGTCACTGGACTCTTGTCTAAATACACCAAATCAAATTATTGATCAAGAGATCAAAGAAAGAATACTTGAATTACATGAGAAATTTCAGGGAAATACCAAAAAGATGAGAGCTTACCTCAAAGAGCACCCTATCATAATTAATAATGAGGTTATTGAAAAGATAAAGGTCTTAGAAAAGGTTGAGACTAAAAATGCCACTGCTATTCGCAAGCCTCTTTCAGAAATCACCAATCGTGGACACATAGAAAAGATAACGGATACTGGCATTCAGAAAATCCTGAACAATCACATCCTGAACTACATAGATGAAAAGGGAAATGAAGATTTCAAAAACGCTTTTAGTACCGAAGGCATTGAAGCCTTGAATAATAATATCGTAACACTCAATGGAGGAAAGCAGCATCAACCGATTTATAGAGTAAGATTATATGAAGAAGGGACTAAATTTCCTGTATCTGAAGATAAGAACAGTAAAAAATCTAGAAAGTACGTAACGACGGCGAAAGGCACAAACCTCTTCTTTGCAGTTTACTGGGATACTGACGAAGAGAAACGCAGATATGAAACTGTTCCATTCAATGAAGTTATGGAGCACCAAAAGCAACGTGCCACACTAGGGTCTGAAGCTATGAAACAAACCCCACTTATTCCCGTAAATAATGAATTGGGCCAAATACTCTTCACCCTTTCTCCAAATGACTTGGTTTATGTCCCATCGGATGACGAATTAGAGAAGCCCCACTCTGTAGATATGAATCATTTGACCAAGGAGCATATTTCTAGGATTTATAAAGTTGTTAAATTTACAGGCAATAGATGCTTTTTTATCCCATTGAATGTAGCATCTCCGATCTATAACGGAGTGGAGTTTTTAACTAATAACGCTATTGAAAATAACACTATGGGTAATAGTATAAAAGAGTTATGCTGGAAATTAGAGGTTAATCGACTTGGAAATATTGTAAAAATAATTCGGTAACGCTGTATGTTAGTATGATTAAGAAAACCGTATACTTTGGCAATCCCGCTTATCTCTCACTAAAGAATAATCAATTAGTGATTAAAATTCCTGCGGTCGAAAAGAGTAAAGAGTTTACTGAATCATTTAAGGAAGAGAGTACCCGACGTATCCCCATTGAGGACATCGGGATACTCATCCTTGATCACAAACAGATAACATTGACACATGCCCTAATGGAGAAATTATTAGAGCATAATTGCGCCCTTATTACATGTGACAGCAAGCGAATGCCTACGGGATTACTACTACCTCTAACAGGAAATAGTATCCAGACCGAGAGATATCGCTATCAGATTGAAGCCTCTATTCCACTAAAGAAACAGCTATGGCAGCAAACCGTTGAAGCAAAGATTGGTAATCAAGCACATGTCTTATCACGTACTACAGGAATCACGACCAAAAAGATGGAGCGATGGCAAAGGACAGTTAAGAGTGGCGACTCTGATAATCATGAAGCACAAGCTGCAGTCTATTATTGGGCAAATCTCTTTCCTAAGATAGATAGCTTTGTAAGAAATAGAGACGGAATACCCCCAAATAATCTACTCAATTATGGATATGCTATTTTACGTGCCACCGTAGCAAGAGCTTTAGTAGCCAGTGGTCTGTTACCATCATTAGGCATTCACCATCGAAATAAATACAATGCTTACTGTCTTGCAGATGATATAATGGAGCCATACCGACCATTTGTAGATTTGGTAGTCATTGAGTTGATGCATAAGACATCAGATATCTCTACCATTACCCAAGATCATAAATGTCATTTGTTAAGCATTCCTACTCTAGATGTCATCATCCAAGAGAAAAGGAGCCCCTTAATGATAGCAGTCCAACAAACGACTGCATCATTAGCCCAATGTTACATGGGTGAACTACGTAGAATAAAATATCCAACATTTATTTGATTAGATATGTCACGATTTGAAGAATATAGAATTATGTGGGTCCTAGTTTTTTTTGATTTGCCAACAGAAACAAAGAAAGAAAAGAGAGCTTACGCAGACTTCCGAAAAAACCTCCTAGATGATGGATTCAGAATGTTTCAGTTTTCCATATATCTACGTCACTGTGCTAGTCGTGAAAATGCTCAGGTACATATCAATAGAGTAAAAAAATGTATCCCATCTAACGGACATGTCGGGATACTATGCATCACGGATAAGCAATTTGGGAGCATGGAACTCTTTATCGCAAAGAAACCCAAGCAAACACCTCTACCATTTAAGCAGTTAGAGCTCTTTTAGTAATATTAAATGGATACAGAAACAGAAAATCCCACTCTAAGGTGGGATTTTCTGTTTTGAACAACATGAATTTCTAATCCTAAAAAACCTCATATCTAGCTGATTTATAGCAAAATACTAAAATCGAGTTGTTGCTAATATCAAAGATATTAAAAAATGAAAGCAATTCACAACACCTCGCATCGGATGTACCGCTTAGAAAGGGTTGTTGCTAATATCAAAGATATTAAAAAATGAAAGCAATTCACAACTCGCCACTCTTTGAGTTTTCTATGTATTTTGTTGTTGCTAATATCAAAGATATTAAAAAATGAAAGCAATTCACAACACATACTTCGAGTAGAGCAGGTCAAACCTAGTTGTTGCTAATATCAAAGATATTAAAAAATGAAAGCAATTCACAACTACGCCTTTAAGTCTTGTTTGCAATACCTTGTTGTTGCTAATATCAAAGATATTAAAAAATGAAAGCAATTCACAACATCCCCGTCCTCGCTTCTTACACAAGTGGCGTTGTTGCTAATATCAAAGATATTAAAAAATGAAAGCAATTCACAACTGTGCCGTCAGAGGGCAAGTACGTAGACAGTTGTTGCTAATATCAAAGATATTAAAAAATGAAAGCAATTCACAACCTGGAAATTATAAGATTACAAAACGATGCTTACAGCCTTACGTTTAACACAAATATACGAATAAATTACTAACATACAAATGGTTAGTGAAATTCATCCACCTTTCCATCCAAATCTTTTTGCTTTATTCTCGTATCTTTCTCTAGCAGCATTCTCTTTTCTAACCCTGTGACTCCTATACGCCGCATCTACTCTCTTATTTTTAGACATCTTCCCGTACTTTTCACTCCCAGAAGCCATCTTATTACCTCCTTTCTATTTTATTCAAATCTAACGACCCTCTTATCGTATCTCCTAGACGAAATCTTCTCATTACCGCCTATCGTGTTCCAAAGCTTTTGCCCCCTTATAGGCTTCTTTATCGTTCCGTACTCCTCTATGATTTTATCAGCGAAATCATTGTAAAACGCAACCAAAGTTGGATTTTCCTCAATGCATACCGTTTCCACATTCGCGGAACTTCTTAAGTTCGCACTCCCCTGCATAACTATCCTCCTCCCATCCTTGCATTCCATCGTAACCGTCTTCGTATGCGTTCCAGCTACGGCAAACTGAAATCTATTGTCGTGGTCTAAATTCTCGTAGATATATGGGACTATACCTCTGCGTTCGTGTGCATACTGATACGCTGAAATAACCAAATCTATCTTATCTACCAACTCCCACTCCATAAGTCGCCTTAAGCTATCCACATTCTCGTATCCCATCGACAGAGTAGTTATCACCATCCTCTCCACTTTTATGTCGTGAATATCAATCATCGCTTCGATAAGGTCGCCAAAGACAAATGTACCCCCCACAATAACATTATACCTTTCGCCCTTTTGCGGGTTTAATTCCTCAGCAAGCTCCTCTGCATGCTGATACCTCACGTTCTCCTCCCTAACCACATATGCCTTTGGCCTCACGTATCTCGGTTCAATCGCCATGTCGGTAAATCCACCGAACATCTCCGTATCTATTTCAAACCCAGCATCCGCACCTCCAAAGTCAAAGGCGGTATCGATGTTAAAATCCATATTCTCCATACTGCATCACTCTTTAATCTTAATTACTATACAATATACTCATTTTCTGTGAGTTATGCAAGTTTTAGTGTGTTATTTTAATTTGTAGTATATTTGCCTATATTGCGTTTTAGATGTAGGAATTATGAGTGAAGATAAAAAATATACAATAGAGGAGATAAACATATTTATTGGCAAACTTAGAGAATGCTTAGAGAAAATGGGTGAAACAAAAGACTTCATCGATTATGCTTGTTGCTCAGAGTTTGAAATGTCAGAGACTAGCAAAATATCATACTGGTCAAACGTCATGTGGCAATCTCCACAAGATTATGCTTATATGCTAACTATGTAACTATAGCATTCTATCTCTGTACTGCAAAAGCTCATCATAATCATCAAAAACTCTTAACTCTTCTATTTTAATTGGGGGTAACTTTCCCCATTTCTTCAAGCTTTCCTTTACAGACTTCGGAAATATCATTGCTACGACTGGGTATTCCTTTTTTCTTGGGTCTGTGTCGGCTAGTGCTTTCCAATCATCTGGTGCATAGTCACGGCTGAAAGTTGTTGCTAATATCAAAGATATTAAAAAATGAAAGCAATTCACAACGGAACGTAGCATAGACCTTTCATGCTTATGGTAGGTGATCCCATCTATCCACTAGATAACACACAATAGAGAGGCCTACAAAAAAAATAATATAATAATGAACCGTAAAACATCTAACGGCATCTTCTCACGTAAATTGACACACTACGCTTGATGCCCCCAAAAATCCTTTTAGACCTTGTAATCATTTATGAAAGGCTCTTACTATAGCTCTTTATTGAACTCATCTAAATCATAATAAGGGAAATATTGGTCCAAGGTGATATATAAATAGAGTTGGGTAAACTGAAGAAAAGTTAGAAGCAGCTCAAGACAATACAGAGTTACACAAAAGATCTTAATTAGAACACGTTTTCAAGCTAAAGCCTTGTTACATCTCCGATTTTTTGCCTACATTTTCATCGTAATTAATTATCCGTAATTAATTAAATGTAGCATTAGATTATTATTTATTGAACAATTAAATTATGAAACAATTAAAAATTTTATTAGCAGCAACAGTCCTTTTATTGACTTTCGGACTTTCTTCATGTAATCAGAACAACCCTTCTGAGGCTGATCTATTTACAGGTAAGTACATCGGTAATGTGACATACATCAAGACAGGCGAAGGTGGTAAGACTATCACTGATGACGACGTCACCATTACAGTGATCAAAGTAGGTAACAATTATGACTTCCATTTTTCTCATGATATCCCATCAATTACTGGGGTTGAGATGAAAAAGAATGACGATTCCCTTGTAACCATTGGCACTGATGGTCTGAAAATCATTAAAATAACTGGTGAAAAGCTGAACATCAGCTACACAACAGACGAAGGCAGTTGGACCGTAATAGCAAAACGCAAATAAGGATTTAAACAACAATTAGGCGTATAAGTCAAAGTGGTTTGTAAAAAGAATTTGAAGCCGATTTGATAATTAAGTATAGGTCTAAAATTAAAGGGCTGGTTTCCATAGAAGGAAATCAGCCCTTTATCATATAATGCTATGATTACTTATAATCAACCATCTTTAGAGCTGTGATAGCACACTCCACTCCTTTATTACCAAGTCTCCCTCCAGATCGATCAAGAGCTTGCTGCATATCATCAGTTGTCAATACACCATTAATGACTGGTATGAGATTATCTAGTCCTGGAAATTGCTGATACATATTAAGGTGACCGATATTAATCATAACACTCTGAGAGATATAGTCAAAATGTGGAGTCTCTCCACGGACTACACTTCCAAGTACTATGATAGCATCACATTTGTTTGTTGATTTCGCTCTAGTCTTAGCAGCAGCATATATAAGCTCAAAACTACCAGGCACGTACGAAACAAATATATCTTTTTCGCGAACATCATGCTTGATAAGAGTTTCGATAGCACCCTTAAGTAGTCCATTAGTAACCTCGCTATTCCACTCGGATACTATTATAGAAAAGCGTTTTTTCTTGCCTGATGGCACAGCACTAGGATCGTATTTACTTAAATCTGTAGTTGACATTATTCTTCTAGTAATTCATAAAAAATTAATATTCATCTCAAAGATACACATTTCTACGAATAGCCGAAATCATAGGGCATGATATATGCAACCCATATCTCTATGACACAGATGCACGGTTAGTTATAAGTCTCTAAAAACAAGGATTTTCCCCAAAAAGTGAAGGGTCGCGACTTCAAAATAATGAAGATCAACGACCCTTCGGGGGGAGGGAGTGGTACCACCTGGATTTGAACCAGGGACACACGGATTTTCAGTCCGTTGCTCTACCAACTGAGCTATGGCACCATCATGTTTAGCTACTTGGGGAGTTGCTTTCCCCTTTTGCTCTGCAAAGATACTATAAAAATCTAAGTTGACAAACTTTTAAGCACTTTTCTCTAATAATTTCTCAAATTTATAGCGAAGATTGGTCTAAATCCAGTAAAACTTGCCATACGGTCTCCCCTACAGCCTGTAAAGTTTCTACACTTATCCTCTCTATATTATCATTATGAGTATGCCAGTGCTCTCCAAACCCATTCACGGTATTTGGATCGTAATTGATTATATCCACGCAGGGAATCCTCAGGTTCTTAATCACAAAAAAGTGGTCATCAGTGATGGCCCCACCCATCTTATTGACAAAAAATTTCTGAAGTCCTCTCTCCTCGGCTACCTGCCATATCTTAGTCACATAAGTACCAGCAGACTCTTGGGAAAAATATTCGCGATAAAAGGTAGCATCTTCTGCACCCACCATGTCAAGTAAAATCCCAAACTCTGGAGCGTAACCCTCCTTATGTAGGTTACGTGTCCAATATTGTGTTCCTAGAGCCCAGGTCTCTTCACTATTCCCTTTATAATCTACACCTACAGGCACACCATAATCCTCAGCATCGAAGAAAATCAGATCTACTCCAATGTTATTTAAGCCCACTATATTTAGCAATCTTGCTAGCTCCAGCATCACGCCAGGACCACTGGCACCGTCATCAGCACCATCTATAGGTTTCTTAGTCATACTCGGGTTATCATCATGATCTGCCACAGGTCTAGTATCCCAGTGAGCAAAAATCATTATTCTTCGCTCCAACTCAGGACGATAACTACCAATAATATTAACGGCGTTTAATAAAGTGCCATCATAAGCTGTTAGGACCATCTCCTGCTCATGAACCTCGAGTGATTGCTTCTTCAATTCATCTATCAAGTACGCTGAGCAAGCTTTATGAGCGTCGCTATTGGGTACCCTAGGACCAAAATTCACTTGTTTCTCTATATGCTTATAAGCATTATCAGCAATGAACGGAGATGGCTCTACCACCTCCTTAGTCGATTCTTTCTCTTTTTCACTCCCTTTTTTATCGTCGTGACATGAAGTCAATACCAGAGCGGTAGTGACGACACACACGACAAACCATAATACACTTTTATTCATATCATTATTCTTCTTTTCCCTCATAGATAAGGGTGGATATATTTCTTTCATGAAAAATCATGTTGGCGACCTCATGCAGGCTCTCTAATGTAACTCCATCCAATCGCTTGTACATCATTTCGAGATCATCATATTTACCTTTGAGCAATAACTGCCGTCCAAAGTTAAGGAATGTCGATTCACTATTCTCCGTCGCCATTGCAGCCTGACCTTTCAGCTGCTTAACCCAAGCCCTTAGGGCTGTTGGGGTGATACTATTTTTCTTGATGGACTCTAACTCCTTGAGCGTGGTCTCAAGTGCCGGTATAGCGTGAATAGGGTCACTTCCAAAGTATAACTGCCACCAACCTACATCAGGTAGGACGGACAAACCAGATTCAACACCATAAACCCAACCTTTCTGCTCTCTAAGCAGCACACTGAGCCGACAATTCATACTTGACCCTGCTAAGATATTGAGCAATACGGAGGCCTCGGTACGCTGATGATCAATGAGACGTGGAGCTTCCCCACCGATTAATGTATGTGCCTGGAATGTCTGTGTCTCTATCTTTTTATCAAAGTGAGTCACTTCTATCTTTTCTGTACCCCTATTGGTAATGGTCTTAGCCTCGAAGGGGTCTGACAAGTACTTTTCAACTAAGTACGAAAATCTCTTCTCTGTGATTTGTCCCATACAGAAGAATATCATCTTCTCAGGTACAAAAGCCTGTGCTGCGTAGCTTCTACACGTTTCGCTACTCATTCGCATCAAGCTCTCATAGGCCCCTAATATAGGGTGACCCAAACTATTATCTGAGAATAGATACTCCTCAAAGTCATCATAAATCTGCTCCGAGGGAGAGTCCTTATATAGATTAATCTCATCTGCGACGACGACCCTCTCCTTCTCAAGCTCTTTTTGGGGATAGATTGAGTTTCGGATGATGTCATTAAGTAGCTCAATACTCCGAACTAAATCTCGTTTTGGAGCGGAGGTATATACAAAAGTATTATCCTTAGTCGTATAAGCATTTAATTCCCCCCCGACTAACTCCATTCGATTAATGATATGCCAAGCTTTACGATGCTTGGTCCCCTTGAAAAGCATATGTTCGACAAAATGAGCCAAGCCAGGATAAGCTTCTGGATCATCACGGCTACCACTTCGAATAGCAAAGCCACAGTATGCAACCTTGCTATGGGTAGGCAAAAGTGCTACTCGTAAACCATTCGGTAGGGTATATGTTATGTATGTTGTCAATCTTTATTTAACTTTGCGTATTAAAAAATAATGATGCCTCTAGACTCCTAATATAGCATGGCATACTAGTCGCAAATTTACCAATTAACTTGGTGCAAGGTATCATTTTAAGAGAGTTTGTAATTATGGAAAAAGGTCAGATATCAGATTATACAAATATAGAGAAACTGGGAGCCCTTCTTAAGGAAGAGGCTAGGGTCATCAGCAATATCCCTATTGACGAGGGTTACCATGATGCCGTGGAACTGATCCTAAAGCACGTGCACCAGTTAGGTGGCAAACTAATCACAAGCGGGATGGGCAAAGCCGGACAGGTTGCGGGTAATATAGCCACCACATTCTGCTCAACTGGTACTCCTGCTACGTTCTTACACCCAAGTGAAGCTCAGCATGGAGATCTCGGTATCATTACTAAGAATGACCTACTCTTAATCATCTCTAATTCAGGAAAGACTCGTGAAATCTTAGAATTGGTAGATTTAGCACGCAGATTCATCCCAAACATCCCGTATATCTGTATTACTGGAAATAAAGAGAATATCCTAGCAGAGCAGGCGAATGTCATATTATATACTGGTGGTCAACCTGAGATATGTCCTCTGGGACTGACACCTACCACTAGCACTACCGCGATGACCGTCATTGGAGACTTGTTAGTCGTCAGTACGATGAGTGCTATCGGATTCACTGAGGATGAATACTCCAAACGTCATCATGGCGGATATCTTGGAGCTATATCCAGAAGAAAAAACGCTCTCTAGTATTCTTTATCTTCTCTCCGACGCTGCATCAGCAAAACCACACAATAGGTAATGATACCGACACAAGCGTAATAAACTATCTGGCTCCACTCAAATGGATGGTTACTGATAATGATTGTGAAGTAAAAGGCTGCTGGTATAACAAATGCCAATAGTCCCGACTTACCAATGTCTTGGAATCTACGAAAAGTAGCGGCTAGACTCAAAACTGTAAATCCCCAAAAGAACCCCTCCACCACACTGGTGGCATGCTCATTGGAGATCTCCACCAATCTAAAAGTAAGAATAAAGAGTACCACCGTCAGCATAAATAGCATAGAGATATAGCTAAAGTACTCCTTCACGCCTGAAGTTCCCTCAAAATTTAAGATCCCTTTAAATCCCCTCTTCACCCCATCCCAATAGGTTATTTTTGTCTCCTTACTTTTCATTTTCCGTATTATAGTATAACGCACCCACAGGTTCGAGAGCTTCTAAGGATAAGGTACTCATATAACTCCCTACTTTAATGTATATAGTAGTCTCCTTTTCTATCTCATTCCAAGGGATGACCACCTCACTATCCCTCGTGATGGTATAAAGATCAGTATCAAGGTTGGGTTCATCACACTCCTTAGTCAGATAGATCGTGTAATATTCACCGCCACCCTTCCAAGAAACCTTCAGTCCATCCACTTGCTTTTCGAGCATTAAGTCTCTAACCGCATTATCCGAAAAACCCTCACTACTCTTGTATATGTATGGCAATCTTTTTTCATACCCCCATCTTTGAGAGATCCCTCGATAGAGTCCATGCTTCTGATCTAATAACTGCTCTGTTCTAAATAATATCGCACCAGCTATCTTTCGATTCGATCCAATCTGATCCACCTGATCCAAGACTATCTTAGGAGCCCAGTTACCTTCATTATTTAGCACTCTGTAGGCCCCTAGCCCCATGACTATAGGAGTGCCATTCATAACATTTAGCCAGTCTCTCACATAGGGAGCAAAGCGATCATCTTTGTAGTACAGCATCGGCACAATAAAGTCCACCAAACCCTTCTTACCCCAAGCAGCTGGATCTTGATAGACATCAGAATATGCCGTCCATCCTATCCTTCTTTTGGCAGTAGGTAACTCCCTATAGGCTCCTAATACTGCCGTACTTAAGAGCACACTTTTCTTATGATGATTTATCTCGTCCTTAACCTCAGCTACAATTTTTTCAATATTACCTCTTCGCCAATCTTCTAAGGGCACACCTCTACCCATTGATCTATGCATATTAGCATCAGGAAACCGCTGAGCGTTATCAGGATAACGAATATAATCTAGATGAATACCGGCTACATCATAATGATCTAAAAGCTCTTTCACCAACCTACGCATGTGAAATGCAGTCTCCACACGGGCAGGATCCATATACCACTCACCTTGGTAATGCAGGCAGGACTGTCTATACTTATTAACATAAGCATTAGCAGGCAATCGTCTGGCATATCTATCATTACCCAATGGGATAACAACATACCAAACATGTAGAGCTATACCTCTCTTATTACACTCATCGATAGCAAAGGCCAATGGATCATACCCTAGGCTCCCCTGACTCCTAGTAGATAGGAAATCGGGACTCATCGATTCCAATTCGGATGGATAAATCAAGGTACCCCTACCCCTAACCTGTAGAAAGACGGTATTAATACCAGCTCTCTCCAAACGATCTAATATCGTCACTAACTCCCTTTGCTGTTGTTCTTCATCTCTAGTATTAGCAGCGGGCTTTTTGGGCCAGTCCAATCCATATATTGTGGTCAGCCATACCGCACGCATCTCTTGCTTTCGCTTCGGCAATTCGTGAGCAGATAAGGCAAGGCAGCCACAAAAGAGATACAAAAACAATAAGCCTACCCTCAGACTATTCTTCACCATTAAAAGCAATATGATCAATTAGACGAACATCATCTCCGCAGAAAACTGTGATACAGCCCACCGCATTAGGTTGCCATTCAGAGATCTCCTCCAAGGTATCCCCATCAACGATACTAAAATACTCGACCGTCAGTAATGGATTACCATTAATCTGCTGTACCACTTGTGTATGTACAGAGTCTATACTCATACCCTTTTCTTTGGCCTCAACGCCATCCTGCAATGCTTTATATATCTCTGGTGCCGCAGCCCGCTCCTCAGCACTCAGCTTATTATTGCGGGAGCTCATCGCTAGTCCATCCTCCTCTCTAATCACTGGACAAGAGACAATTTCCAACCCCTTCATATCTGTTGATAGCTCTATCATCCTCTTGATGACCGCAATTTGCTGGAAGTCCTTCAATCCAAAGAAAGCCTTATCGGGCTTTACCAATCGAAATAGTTTACTTACGACCCACACAACTCCCTGAAAATGACCGGGACGATGTGCACCCTCCATTACCTCAGCGACCCTCCCAATCTGATAGTCTGGTGCTTTTTCACCAACATCATACATATCCTCAGGAGTTGGCATAAATACAAGATCCACACCTGCACCTTTCAGAAGCTCTATGTCATCTTCGCTATTATGGGGATAAGTTTTCAGGTCATTGGGATCATTAAACTGAGTTGGATTGAGAAATACGCTCACTACTGTGAGATCGCACGATTGCTTTGAGCGATTGACCAAACTCAGATGGCCTGCATGTAGCCCTCCCATAGTAGGAACAAAACCAACACTCTTTCCCTCTCTTATTTCGCCTAGTTTCTGTACTAGTTCTTCTCTTGTCTTAGCTATTTTCATTTTTGTAGTCTATTATGTAATACTAAAGATGTACAAAGATACCACTTCCATTTGTAGTATTAAAAAAAAAGATTGAGGTGTGCTTGGATCGTATTAGCACTCCTCAATCTTTTTGAATTATATTTAGTGGTCAGAGATTACATCATACCACCCATACCACCTGGTTGTGGCATCATAGGAGGATTCTCCTCTGGAATGTCAGTAATCACGCATTCTGTAGTCAAGAACATTCCTGCAATTGATGCGGCATTCTCTAGAGCTACTCTTGCCACCTTAGCTGGATCGATGACACCAGACTCAGTCAAGTGCTCATACTTATCTGTACGTGCGTTGTAACCATAGTCGCCCTCGTTCTCACGAAGTTTCTGGATGACGACTGCACCTTCCTTACCAGCATTAGCAAGGATCTGACGAAGAGGCTCCTCAATTGCTCTGCGGATGATTTGGATACCAGTAGTCTCATCATCAGTATCTCCTACTAGCTCATCCAAAGCCTTAGATGCACGGATATAAGCTACACCACCACCTGGTACTGTACCTTCTTCAATAGCAGCACGAGTAGCACTAAGTGCATCCTCTACTCTATCTTTCTTCTCCTTCATCTCAACTTCACTTGGTGCACCTACATAAAGGACAGCCACACCACCTGACAACTTAGCAAGACGCTCTTGAAGCTTTTCCTTATCATAATCAGAAGTTGAAGCCTCGATCTGACTCTTAATAACCTGAACACGTCCAGCAATAGCCTCAGCATCACCAGCACCGTTCACGATAGTAGTACTATCTTTATTGATAGTTACCTTCTCAGCCGAGCCAAGCATCTCCATAGTAGCACTCTCTAGTGAAAGACCAGTTTCCTCAGAGATGACAGTACCACCAGTTAGGATAGCAATATCCTCTAGCATAGCCTTACGACGGTCACCAAAGCCAGGAGCCTTAACAGCTGCGATCTTAAGTGCACCACGAAGACGGTTAACCACTAGAGTAGTAAGAGCTTCACTCTCGATATCCTCAGCAATGATTAACAAACCTCTACCAGACTGAGCTACAGGCTCAAGGATTGGTAGGATCTCCTTAAGAGTGCTGATCTTCTTATCATAAATCAAAATGTATGGATTCTCGAAGTCCACAAGCATCTTCTCTGTATCAGTCACAAAGTAAGGAGAGATGTAACCCTTATCGAATTGCATACCTTCGACTACCTCTACTGTAGTCTCCATACCCTTCGCTTCTTCCACGGTGATGACGCCTTCTTTCTTGACTTTCTCCATAGCTTCAGCGATAAGCTTACCGATGGTCTCATCACCATTAGCAGAGATCTTAGCGACGTGCTCGATACGAGAAATATCATCACCCACTTCTACGCTCTGCTTTTTGATAGAGTCAACGATAACAGCTACCGCCTTGTCAATACCACGCTTAAGCTCCATAGGGCTAGCACCAGCAGCTAAGTTCTTTAGACCAACATTGATAATGCTCTGAGCCAATACTGTAGCAGTAGTAGTCCCATCTCCAGCATCATCATTAGTCTTAGTAGCAACCTCCTTAACTAACTGAGCACCCATATTCTCAAATGGATCCTCCAGCTCAATTTCACGTGCTACTGATACTCCATCCTTAGTGATCTGAGGAGCACCAAACTTCTTATCAAGGATTACATTTCTACCCTTTGGGCCTAGTGTCACCTTAACGGCATTCGCCAATTGGTCCACACCACTTTTCAGAAGCTCTCTTGCTTCACTCTCAAATTTAATTTGCTTTGCCATATATCTTATAATATCTTTTTATAGTTCGGATTACTTTTCGATGACCGCCAAGACATCACTCTGACGCATCATAATGTACTTCACTCCATCGAATTCGAGTTCTGTCCCAGCATACTTACCGTACAATACAGTATTGCCTTCCTTTAGAAGCATCTTCTCATCTTTAGTGCCTTCTCCAACAGCCTTTACTGTACCTTGAAGTGGTTTCTCTTTAGCTGTATCTGGGATAATGATCCCGCTAGCTGTCTTCTCTTCTGCTGCAACAGGTAATATCAATACTCTGTCTGCTAATGGTTTGATTGTCATTTCTAATCAATTTTAATATGTTATAAATTAAATGTCATAACTCTTTATGAAGAGATATGAAATAAGCGTGCCAAAGACTCAGCTCCCTCTTACTGCTGACAAAACTGCCATCCTATGACAACTTTTACCCCAACTGTGACAAAAAATCAATAGTAAAAAAAAGGAGACACCCACTTGGATGTCTCCCGCTCGCTCTTCCTCTTGGACTTGAACCAAGGACCCTCTGATTAACAGTCAGATGCTCTAACCAACTGAGCTAAGGAAGAATTTGTGTGTATTAACTTTCTAAAGTATCTTCAGCTCTTCCTCTTGGACTTGAACCAAGGACCCTCTGATTAACAGTCAGATGCTCTAACCAACTGAGCTAAGGAAGAATTATTTACTGCAATGACAGTCTTTTTTGACTACTGCTCCGCAAAGATACAACCATTTTACGAAGTATGCAAATATTCAAAAGAAAAAATTCACTCCTTTTTCACTCCTAATCCATACGATCTTAACCACAAATAAGGAAATAGTTCTGAAGATAATTACTTGAAATCGTTCGGATGTCGGTCTAGAACTATAATTTCAGCAAATGTATAGCAATATGACAATCCCCCACTCGATACAACTAAGAGCCATAAATTGTCTGAAATTAATGAGACAGCATAGTTATACGGACTACAAAATGAAAGGGAGAGATTAAAAAATCGGCTCAGTTATTAGCTGATTTCTTCCTATATAAAGGATTTCTTCTTCTCATAGAGAAAATTTCTTTTTCCTATATGAAACAATTCTTTCTCCTATGTCTAGCAAAAATGGCCTCCATATGTCCCACAAATAGCATAAACCAAAACATTTTGTTAGGAATCACTAAGAGGGGTCAAATCCTCTATACATCTACATAATCAAAACACCTCCTTAGTAAATATCATGATGATACACTCTATAGAATTACAATACGTTACAACAGATGATACAATCACTCAAAAACTATTTTACACTTAAGTGTGACGAACAATAATAGGACTCATATAGTTGTATAAATATCATACGAATGTGATTACGAACAGTTCGTGAAGTGATAGTGTTAGGTCTGTGGCAAAGCTTAGAGGATAGCCCGATATGGATACCCATGTGATACTTACCTACGGTGGACTAAACGCGTATAAATAATAAATTTAGAAATCATTACACGGACGTAGTGACAATGAATAATAAAAGAAGAAGTTATGTCTAAGACGATTGAACTAACGAAAGCGGACTTTTTAGAAAAAGTCATGAACTATGAGAAAAACCCGGAAAACTGGGAATATCTGGGCGATAAGCCTGCCATCATAGACTTTTATGCTGGGTGGTGTGGTCCATGTAAAGCATTATCTCCTGTCCTGGATGAGCTATCTGAAGAGTATGCTGATCAGATACACATATATAAAGTCAATACTGAAGTAGAGCTAGAGCTGGCAAGTATCTTTGGCATTCGTAGTATCCCTACACTCCTTTTTGTTCCGATGGAAGGAGCTCCTCAGATGGCACAGGGAGCCCTACCCAAAGATGCGTTGGTACAAGCTATTAACGAGGTATTACTAAAGAAATGAGAATCATAAACGGCGATGAATACTAATCATAAGTTTATAGTAGGGTATGTAATAGCTTCGATACTGCTATTCTTGATTATTATGATCCCTACATTCTTTGGGTTCTATGATTTGAGGACTGCTGTATTCATTACCATAGGAGCAGTACTCGCTGACCTTGTGAGTCTATGGATAAGAAGAAGACTCACCAAAAGGAGGCAAAAGAGTAATTCATATTAGAGATGATAAGTAAGTATTCTCCTGATGAAGCTTCTGAAACAGGTAGTGATATCATCGTAAGTGTCGGGTATGGTTCGCGAAGAACTATTCCCGACACTTATGATATCGTAAATGGCTCTCCTTATAGCGGCTCTATACTCTCTCACTATATTGTTTCTAGATATGAAAGAACTCTCTGAGATTGTGTGGGCTTATCGTAATATAGTATCTTTGCTTTTAGACTTTATCACATATAAAACTTATTATAACTAATGCCGCAATATAAGTCTTACAATCAAGCTGCAAAGCCTAGCATAGGATATTTATTTGCAATCCTTGGATTCGCAATGATTCTGGGCATCATATCCTCTGTACTTATCACGCCTTTGCTCAACTTGGCGATAGCTGATGAAGCATACCTAATATTCGTCACCCAAATCATCAATGCTATCTTAACGATGCTAATACCAGCATGGCTGACCGAAAAGTATTTTAGGTCTAAGCACTTTACATATCTATATGAAGCAAAGATAACCGATCTTAATCGCCAGTCTATATTCTATGCCATAGTCTTAATATTGGCAGTCATCCCATTGGTCTCTACATCTTCATATCTTATGGAACAACTTCCTATCCCCAAGTTTCTAGAAGAGGCCATAAATAGGATTGACGCTATGCTGGACGAGACTTATGATCTTTTCTTACTCGAAAAACGACCTCTTGGCATCATCCTTAGCTTGATCTCTATAGCGGTCATAGCTCCTATTGCTGAAGAATACCTATTTCGTGGTGCCATCCAAGGGTGGATACTATCACACGCTAAGAATGTTCACATCGCGGTATGGATAACAGCATTTATATTTAGTATGATACATATGCAGTGGAGTGGTTTTTTAGCTCGCTTCTTTTTAGGTGCGATACTTGGATACACTGCTATATATGGGGGTATATGGATGGCTATATTTCTTCACTTCCTGAATAATCTATTCACGTTTATTCTTACGCAGATGTATGGTGCAGAAGATATTTATCTAAGTCCAGTCACGACTGAGGACTATATAATAATCGTATCGTCCACATTATGTTCCATTGTAATCATCTACTATATTTTCAGCCGGATGAAAAAAAAGAACGAGAGAGAATTAAAATTAGATACAAATAGAAATGAATATGAGAACTAAATATATAGGAGCACATGTCTCCGCAGCTGGAGGTGTAGAAAATGCACCCATTAATGCTCACGATATAGGGGCAAATGCTTTTGCCCTTTTTACTAGGAACCAGAGGCAATGGAATCCTAAGCCGCTGACGGATGAGCAGATTGAGAGCTTTCATAAGAATATGGAAAAATATGGATTTGATCCTAAGTATGTACTCCCACACAATAGCTATCTGACCAACTTGGGATCTCCTGACGAGGACGGCTTAAAAAAGAGTAGAAATGCTTTCCTTGATGAGATGCAGCGTTGCGAAGTACTAGGGCTAAAGATGCTTAACTTCCACCCTGGAAGCCATCTAAAAAAGATTTCTGAATCAGATTGCTTATCACGTATTGCCGAGAGTATCAATATGACCTTACAAGAGACTAAAGGGGTTGTCGCGGTACTTGAGAATACTGCAGGACAGGGCACCAATATGGGACATCGCTTTGAGCACCTAGCTGAGATTATTGATCAAGTGGAGGATAAGAGTAGGATCGGGGTCTGTATTGACACGGCTCATACACTGGCAGCGGGCTATGAAATCCGTACCGAAGAGGGCTATTACGGAACCATGAGAGAGTTTGACAACATCGTGGGGCTGAATTATTTGAAAGGGATTCACCTGAATGACTCTAAAAAGGAATTGGCTACAAGGGTGGATCGTCATGACTCTATTGGTAAGGGTGTGATGGGAATGTCGCTTTTCGAACTTCTCATAAATGACCCTCGGACAGATGAGATCCCAATCATCTTAGAAACGCCTGATCCTGACCTGTGGAAGGAGGAGATAGAGCTACTTCGTACATTTGCTGAATAAAATATGTCATGATTACTTTTCCCAAAGCAAAAATAAATATAGGGTTACGAGTACTACGTAAGAGAGCTGATGGGTATCACGATATCCAGACTCTGATGTACCCCATCCCCTTAACTGATGTCTTGGAGATTATCCCCTCCGATATTGAAATGAAGTATGACTTTGGAACATTAGACTTTGAAGGGGTGCCTGAAGACAACCTTGTGACGAAAGCATACTTTGCTCTCAAGGAGGATTATCCATCACTCCCCGCTCTTGAAATCATACTTCGCAAAAGGATCCCAACAGGTGGAGGACTGGGGGGCGGCTCTTCTGACGGAACGAATATGTTGCTTGGGATTAAAAGGTTATTTGGCCTGGAGGTCTCTAGTGAACGGATGCATCAGCTAGCAACTTCTCTAGGTGCCGACTGTCCTTTTTTCCTCAAGGACGAGCCTCAATTGGCAGAAGGTATCGGAGAGCAACTTGAGCTCTACCCTTTAGACCTAAGAGGTAAGTGGTTGACACTATTAACATCAGAAATCCATATCAATACAGCTAGTGCATATGCAAGCATCACTCCTAGTGATGAGGGTGATGACCTAAGGGAGCTATTGGCTCTACCAATTAAGGAGTGGAAGGGGAAGGTCGTTAATCACTTTGAATCAGCTATCTTTGCACAACACCCTATTCTAGCTGATGGGATCAAAAGGCTATACGATGCAGGTGCTGACTATGCTTCGATGAGTGGCTCTGGACCGACCCTTTATGCTATCAGTGATTCGCCACTAAAGGTTGCTTGGGATGGCAAATCATACAATCTACAGCTATAGGTCATGTCCTTCTAAATTGATACAGACGACCCCGAGCTTTTAAGCCTAATTATGCTTTAGCTCGGGGTCGCTTTTTAGGTAGTGTCCCCAAAAGTGTGTACGGCAGAATGCGTCTCTGAAAAGCAAACCTACATATTTTTTCGCTTTGTTTTCCATAAACATTAAAGATAGACCAATAAAGAATTAAGGCAAGGCTGTCGTAGCACCGCGGAGACACCGCCTTGCCGTATTCTTTTAGGTTGATATCTTTGTGTTGGAAAATAAAGCACATTGTTGTTATTTACTTTTCATTGTTCTTCCTAAGTCCAAGAGTTAGATCTCCTATTCTTTTCTTCAGATAGTTTGCATTGATTGCAATACTACCTATCAAGTGTAGAGCGGATTCTACGCTAGGTAATGCACATTTATATCGAGCCCCTTTCTTTACCTGTCTATTGAAGCGTTCTATCCAGTTAGTACTATGAATGTACTTGCGAACACTGACGTCGTATTTTAGGTATGTGAAGTAATACTCTATCCTCTGACCGTTAGCTATTTTTGTGAGAAAAGGATAGCTCTTACGCCATCTGAACGCAAAGTTTTTAAAGCTCTCTAGGCCATCTAAAGGTGAGCTTCTTGAGCCGTCTTTACTAAAGACCTCCTGTAGATCACTTGCGATGGCTGACTTATCTCGAGGGCGTATCTTTCGAGTTATTTCTCGCTGTAGATGCACCGTGCAGAGCTGGACTTCCACTTCTGTAAAGTGCTCACGTGCAACCTCTTCAATGTTATTCAACCCGTCTGAAATGATTAGTCCTACCTCTTCGAGTCCTCGGCTTTTTAGATCCTCAAAAAACTCGCCCCAGATGCCGCTTCCCTCTGTTGGATTATTATAGACACCCACGATGTCTCGACGTCCTTCGCTATCTAAACTCATCACTACAAAAAATGCCTCCTTGCTCACACTTTCTCCTCTCCGTACAGGAAGATATGTAGCATCGATAACAAGTGCCTCTAAAGTCCTCGGTAGACGTCTTTGACGCCACTCTTCTACTGCTTCTTGGGTCGATAAGGAGAGACGATTGATTTGACTCGTACTATAACGTTTACCATACAAACGCTCGAATACTCCAGAGATATCCTCCATCGTATTACCGCAGCTATATAGATAACCTGCTAGTTCTCCCATCTCTTTCTCTTGATCTTTGAGAACGCCTAAAATCAAGGGCATGAAGCCCTGCTGTCGAGTTCGGGGTACTCGTAATTCTAGCATATTACCACTCGCAAAGATGCGACGGGGGCGGTATCCATTGCTCACATCGCCACTATCTTCTTTATACAGTTCCCTCTCCCCTTGCATCGCTATTTCGATGATTAACTCCATTAAACGACCAACTCCATTTGGCTCTGTCATCACGTTTGATAGAATTTCCTTAAATTGCATTTGTGTAAGTCTCATCTTCTTGTTTATCTTTTGTTTTTAACTTTTCAAAGATAACATTCTTGGGACTTACACACTTTTTGGGGACAGTATCGCTTTTTATGTATTGTAATGGTTCTTGCTCCACTTATTACTTGTGAGGTAACTTTCAGGAGACAAACTATAAATAAAAATTATGCGTTACAGTGCTAATAAGTAGGGAATAAAAATGATTAATCCGATAATAGCCGCTATAATAGCTGCAAAGAGCACTGCTCCAGCAGAATAATCCTTGGCTCTTTTTATCAATTCAGAATACTCCTGACTTACTTCATCAGCAAGAGTTTCGATCGCACTATTGATCAACTCCAATGAAAAGACCAAAGCAATACAGAGAAGTAATAGAAGCCACTCTATCCTCGTCACTTGGAAGATAAATCCAAAGATAATGACTAATAATAAGGCTAGAGTGTGAATCTGTAGATTATATTCACTCTTAACTCCATGAAAGATCCCTCGAAACGCATATCGAAAACTCTTTCGTAGCCGTTTTAGTGAAAAAGTACTCTTTACTCCTTGCCACATAATACTATCGATATAATTGGATTACGAGTGGAGATAATACCCACAAACTGAAATAGAAGGCTCCAATTAAGATAGCAAATATTCGCTCGCGGCCCTTGATATATGGTACTGTAGCCTCCTGAAGTGTCATTGAGAAAAAAGCAGATCGAGCCTCTCGATACAGCCAATATAAAAATACGCCTATAAGCATGCCGCAGAGAATCCCTGGAATTACATCGGTAACGAAGTGTACGCCTAGATAAATCCTAGAATATGCAACAGTCAGCGTTGTGATAAAAATAAGTATCGTGTACCACCTATTTCGTATCACCAATGAGGAGAATGTTGCGAAAGCAAGGAAATTCGTCGAATGACCTGAGATAAATCCGTAATTTCCTCCTCTATAATTGAGAACAGTCTTAACAGCATCCAGAGTTTCAGGATGGTGAGTAGGTCTATATCTCTGAAAGAGGGGTTTGATAATACCAGATGAAAGACTATCAGCCATGAAGACTAATAATCCAATAAATAGTAATAACAATAAGAATTCTCGATAATCTTTCTTATAAGAAAAAAGAATAAAAAAGGGAATAAGTACTATAATCCATGGAAGTGGAGCTGAGATAAGATACATCACTCCATCTAGGTATGGGGTATGGGGAGAATTGAGAAAAAGAAAAAAATCCTTTTCCCAACCGACAAGACTTTCTACCATTATCTTTCACTAAAATTATTAATGATTTCAAAGCTCTTACTTGGGATCCAACCAATTGTGCCATCAGGTAGCTTCACCTCTGAGAACCCACCTAATTCTTGTTGCTGCACAACCTTCAGACCTGAATGAACCACCACGATATCTTGTGCTGAACTATCTGGTGAACTCTTAACGGTCACAACTTCGCTCATCAGAATCCCTTCTGTATCATCATTGATAAAGTTATTTAATCGATGCATCAACGTGATAGAAAGGATAAATAATATCAGACTTACCACAGAGGCCACCAATCCGATCTTTTGCACCCTAGCACGTTTGTTTCTCAAAAAGAGAAATAAACCAATAGTGAAGAAACCGAACGTAAATATAGAAGTCAGCATCCACCCCATTAGGGTAAACCAATGCGATGCACTGTCCAGCCACTTTGAGATGAAGAGCTTCCGTACAGGGTCCATCTTATCAACAATTTGGTTGCTAGCCAATTCGAGATTAAAATGAATATCACTATCGGCAGGATCTATACGATACGCACGTTCGAAACACAAAATAGCATCAGCTAGATCACCATTCTTATAGTACGCACAACCTAAGTTGTAGTACAATTCAGCTGTCGGTGCAGAAGCAATACTTAGTGCTTGCTTATATTGATCTATGGCCTCAACGTAATTAGCATCACCGTAGGCTAAAGATGCGGCATTAGAAAATTCTGATTCTTGGGCATGACCTCCAATATGTATGAATAGAGCCATTAAGAGGCTTATATAAATCTTCTTCATCATCGTCATTTCTTCTTAAATTTGATTCGTTCCAAACGATCAATTACGCTAGATGCACGATCGTACAACTCATCTCGCTTACTCTGCTCTCCCATAGGCGTATATTGTGCCATCTCTAATGTAGATAGTATGGATAATACTTCCGTGGTTACATCTTTTGGAACCCCCATACCAGGCAACTTAGTCTGAATATTATCCTTAGATAGTTCAGAAAGTGGGATGTGAAACTTATCGCTTAGATAACTATTCAGCCCCCTTAGTAAAGCTTCATAATAGGCAGATGGCTCTCCTTTGCTACGATTCTTATTCGCTAAGACGAGATACTTCCTTGCCTTTTGTCCAGCTTTCCTACTTCTATTCGATGCGGTATCTATATTACTCTTCTCTTTACGAACATCAATAATGAAGATTAAAATAAAAGTAAGTATATATAAGAATAATCCGAGATAGAAAGTTGATAAGTCTGAAGCTCTATACTTGGTCGGATTTTTCATCGGCTTAAGGTAACGAATATCCTGTCCTAGATACTTCACATCTTCACGTCCTGACATACCGGAAACAGCAGTAGAGGCATCCCCGCCTTTACCCTTATCCACGTGTAACTTAACCTCTGGAATCTTAATCGTCTTATAGCTACCAGCAGAAGGATCAAAGTAGGCGAAGTTGGTCTCGGGAATTACAAAATCTCCAGTATATCGAGGGACAGCAAAAAATTCTTTGGACTTTGTGCCAGAACTTCCTGACGCGGTAGTACGAACATCTTCATCAACTTTAGGGTCATATGGCTCGAAGCCCTCTGGTAACTCAGGCTCTGGAATCTGTATCAACTTAAGATTACCTGTGCCCTCAAGATTAAGCTTCATGCTAAAGCTCTCATTAGTCTTAAGGACTCTACTAGGTACATCAGCAGATAACTTAAACTGCCCTACTGCACCATCGAAACCCTCTGGCTTAGGCTCTGGAAGAGGCTTGACATTAATAGAGAATGGGCGAGACTTGACGGTCTGGCTAACCTCCTGAAACTGGTCTTGAAAACTACCAAAGAAGCTCTCTACGGGTTGATTTACCCGTACTACCATATAGACATCGAAAGTCCCCTCTGGGATGGTCAACTTTCCAGACTTCTGTGGATAAAGTAGCACACTATAGATATTAACCGTATAGAAAGGCTTACCATTCACAGACTCTACATCTATCTGTCTCATTCCGCCCAAATCTACCTCCTCCTTGATGAAGCCATCAAACTCAGGTAACTTGATCTTAGGAATATCATTTGGTTGCCGACTAGAGTAGAGCTTGAAGTTAACTAATATTGGTTCTTGCTCATAGACCGTTGTCTTATTAGGTGTAGCAGAGACATATAGCTCCTTACCACTTATATTAATACGCTCTCCCTTACTCTCCCTCTGGGTATTTGGATCACTGCTACCTCCTGCAGCTTCGGCACTAAAGACCTTAATCTTACGTGCAGCTGTCTTGTAAGTAGAGCTACCCACCTTAACGGATGCAGCAGGAATCATATAATCCCCTTCACTATTAGCCAAAAGTGTATAAGTATAGATGGTGGACTTATGCTGACTCCGCTTCCCATTCACTATCGATATGCTCGATGACTTAGATACTGCTGGACCATAGAGAACCTCTAACCCCTTAGGATCATCCATCTGCATATCCTTTCCCGAGTTATTCAATACGAACTGAACTTGAAAAGGCTCACCTGCAATAATCCTATTGGGGACATTTACATCAAATGAGATATTCTCATTCTGAGCATAAAGCACACTCCCCATAAGTGTTAATAACACTATCAATATGTATTTTCTGATATTTATCATCATGATATCCTCTTAGCCATCTTAGATTATAAATCGTGGATCACCAATTCTTCTTACGAGAGCGTTGTTGTTGTTGCTGTTGCTGCTTGATCTGCTCAATCTTGCGTTGCGTTTCTTTCTCGTCTTGCATATACGCCTCTAATATCTTTTCGGCATTACTCTTTGACATCTGCTGCTCGCTCTGATTTTGCGGATCCTTTGGCTTATTCTGCTTTTGATTATCCTCTTTTGTTTCCTGCTGATCTTGCTGTTGATTCTGGTCTTGGTTCTTATCTTGATCCTTCTGATCATCCTGATCTTTTTGATCTTGATTATCATCATCACCACCGCCTCCACCATTCTCTTGCTGCTCCAGTAACTTCTGAGCCAATGCTAGATTGTATCTAGTCTCATCATCTGAGGGTCTGCGTCTCAGTGACTCTTTGTAAAGCTCAATGGCTTTAGCATAATCCTTAGCTGCCATCATCAAATTCCCAGCGTTATGAGCGACATCAGCCCCACGCTCAGCAGGTAATAACTCTACCTCCTTGAGCATAGACTGATAGACCTTACCAGCTTCTTCACCACGCTCAGTACGATACAGAGTATTAGCTAAGTTATAATTAGCCTCAATATCACCACCATTTATCTCCAACGCTTTGCGATAATCAATTTCGGCTTTCTGATACTGTTTATCCTTATACAACTTATTGCCTTGTCTGACCTGTTGCCTTACCTCTTTTTGAGAAAAAGCAGGTACGAAACATAAGCCTAGGAATAATATTAGTAAATATTTTTTCATTGCTCGGCAGATTTATTTCTATCTTCAAATAACTTGACTTTTCTCAAGTATCTATTCTTACGCTCTAAATAAATGAAATCCAATATCAACAACAACAATGCAAAAATCAGGGGGATATAATACATCTCATTGTAAGCACTATATACCGTCATCTCTAGTTCAGCTTTATCAAGCTTATCAAGACTCTTAGCCAGTAACTTAGTTGTCTGTGAGACATCATTAGCTCGGATATAAACTCCACCACTGGCAGCAACTATCTCCTGTGCTATCTGCTCATCTAGCTTGGTCACCACCATTTCTCCGGCTTCGTTCAGAAGGTATCCTCCTTCGGGTAATGGGATAGGTCCTCCATCTGCTGACCCTACCCCTATCACATTCACGATAATACCTTTTTCTTTGGCTTCCTTAACGGCCGCCATCACATCCCCTTCATGATTCTCTGCATCGGTGATTAAGACAATGGCTCGCTTCACCTTATCGTTAGTTGAGAAGCTACGAATACCTAGACGAATGGCTTGCTCCAGAACCGTACCCTGGGCATCAATCATATTCGGTGAAGCATTGGACAAAAACATCTTGGCACTTACCAAATCCGCTGTAATCGGCAATTGAACAAAGGCATCTCCAGCAAAATAGATCAGTCCAATCTTATTATTATCCATACGCTCCATCACCTTAGAGACTATAGCTTTGGCTCGCTCCAGTCTGCTAGGCTTCACATCATCAGAGAGCATCGAATTGGAAATATCAAGACATACCATCATCTCTATACCCTCCGTTTTCACTTGTTCGGTCTTGGCTCCCATCTGAGGTCGAGCCAATGCTACGACCAGCAATAATAAAGCACCCAAGAGTATAAGATCCTTTCCCAGTATTCTCCGCAGAGATAGGTCGGGCATCAACTCTTTGACCAATTCAGTATCTCCAAATCGCTTCAGCTCCTTACGCTGCTTAGAAATACGAAAAAACAGATAGATACCATACAAGAGTAGTGGTATCAATAGATATAATAATTCTGGATGAAGAAATCGGAACATATTTATTTAATTCATCTACGATTATTAAGGCACATTACGGAATAGTGTACTTCGACCAACCAATCCAAGCAATGCTAGTATAAGAGCACTCCATAAGAATATAGGATAATGTTCTGCCTTCTGAGTGAAATTCTCCACCTTTAGCTTTACCTTCTCCATTTGGTCAATCTCAGCATAGATTTTCCGTAAACTTTCATTATCGGTTGCTCTGAAATACTTACCCCCAGTCATATCTGCTATCGACTGTAGCATTGCTTCATCGATCTCTACGGGCATCATCACGTACTCAATTCCAAAGACTGTCTGTACTGGCGATGGGGCTTTTCCTTTGGTACCAACCCCAATAGTGTACACTCTAATCCCAAAGCTCTTGGCAATCTCAGCAGCCGTTTGAGGAGCTATCGCACCTGAGTTATTGGTACCATCAGTAAGCAGTATCACCACCTTGCTACTAGACTCAATATCTTTTAGGCGATTAATAGAAGTCGCCAAACCACTACCAATAGCAGTCCCATCACTAACGAGACCCATCTGAACACCATGAATCAAATTAATCAACATGACGTGATCTGTCGTCAGTGGGCATTGTGTATAGCTTTCTCCAGCAAAGACGACTAAACCTATATTATCGTTAGTGCGTGATGTCACAAAGTCTGCCGCGACACTCTTTGCAGCTTCCATACGATTAGGCTTAAGGTCCTGTGCCAACATACTTCCAGAAGCATCCACCGCTAGAACTACGTTTATCCCCTCTGTACTTTGCGAAGAATGAGATGAGGAGCTTTGAGGACGAGCTAGAGCTACTACGATCAAGCAATAGCTCAATAGCAATAGAGCAAATGGGAGCCAGTGCAGAACGACCCTCCATGAAGGCTTCATCCCTCTGAATGCTTCTAACGAACTCAGCGTGAAGGTGGCTGGATGCTTACGTCTCTGGATATACAACCAGATAAAGAAGGGGACAAGTAAAAGCAACCAAAAGTAATGTGGATAGACAAAAGTCATCATACGTTTGCTCCTCCTTTCTGCTCTGATTCGGTTTCGATATGAGGTTTATGTTCCTCAATAAATTCCTGGGTAATGAATAGCAAGCGGATATTATCATCAGATGAAGGTTGATACTTAGCAAACTTTGCCATATCCGCTGTATGCAAAATCTTAGTCAACTCCTGATACATCCTATCACGTCCTATCACAGTCCTGAACTGCTCCAAGATCTCATCAGACGTCTTTTCTGCAGTGCTTATCCCATAGACTCGCCACAGATATTTACGCACAATCTCCGTAAGTTCGGTATAATATTCTTTGATCTGATTCTTCTCCCAAAGTTCTTTGGACTTCAAGTTGATAATCCCCTGCAATGCTTCTTCATAGGGATCCATATAAACATCCTCCACATCATCAATCTCTGAGATATCCTTACGTTTCTTAAGATAACGGATCAAATAATAAATACCTACTGCTAGGAGGACTAACCCCAAGAATATATATAAATACAGGAGATAATCCTGCCATACAAACTTGGGTTTCCACTGATCCTTAATGTCGGCATACTTATCTGGATTATCCAGATCCACAGGCATAGTATTAACCATCAGACTTGGTGTCTCTGACGGACTATACAACTTCCCCCCAACTAATGCGTTGATATTCGAAAGATGATATGTTGCTGAGTCAAATGAAGTAATGGTAACATTATATACCAGCTCTCTCAGCTTGTCATTAACAGAAAGCGAATCAATCAAATCCGTACGAACTATCTCGACACCATTCATCAGTGTATCCTTTGGCAAAACCAAAGCAGCTGTGGCATCATTAGGATAAACCACACGGATCTTAAGATTAGTTTGCTCTCCAATCAATATCGTGGACTGCTCAATTTCAGAGATTACTCGTACTCGCTCATCAGTACCTCGCTCCTGAGCCAATAAAGGCAGAGATAGTGAAAATAATAAGCAGAGTACCACTAAGACCGTATATCTATTATTCACCATAGTGTTCATCTCCTTCGTATAGAAAATAGTCGTTGTAAAGCAGGGACATAATCCTGATTAGTAGCTGTGCTAACGAACCCGATATCATATTTCGTGAAAGCATCCCTCATGTACTTAGTCACCTCACTCCAATAGTTGCGATACTGCTCAGCCACTCTCTTGGAAGAGCTATCTATCATACGTATCTCACCGCTTTCTGCATCTTCGACTCGCAAAAGTCCTACATTCGGCAACTCCGCTTCATGTGGGTCATAGACCTGCATCGCTAGCATATGATGCTTACGACTCACGATATTAAGTGTCTTAGCATAATCACTCTGATCGATGAAGTCTGAGAGTACAAAGAGTGTACACTGCTTCTTCTGCACATTATTAGCATATACCAGAGCCTGAGATAGATCTGTACCGTGACCTTGGGGCTCCAATCTTAGTATCTCTGTAAGGATATGCAAGACATGCTTACGTCCTTTGCCTGGCGGGATGAATTTTTCGACTCTATCCGAATAAAAAATAACCCCCACCTTGTCGTTATTTGTAATAGTGCTAAACGCTAAAGTCCCAGCAATCTCAGCCAGTAACTGTCGCTTACTCCTCTCTATAGTACCAAATAATCCACTACGAGAGACATCCACGAGCAACATCATCGTCAGCTCACGTTCCTCTTCATACACTTTTATAAAGGGACGAGCATAACGAGCGGTAACGTTCCAGTCAATATCACGTACATCATCTCCTAGCTGATACTCACGCACCTCGCTAAAAGACATCCCCCTACCCTTAAATGCAGAGCGATACTCCCCCGAAAATATATTCTGGGAGAGTCGTCGAGACTTAATCTCTATTCGCCTAATTTTCTGTAGTAGTTCTTTCGTATCCATTTGATCATTGTGAGTCATTAGATTCTAATAAGAATGCTATCCCGCACTACACTAAGTTACGGTACATCCACCTTATTTAGGATCTCACTCACAATCTCCTCAGCCACTAGGTTATTGGCTTCAGCCTCGTAGCTAAGCGCTATCCTATGACGCAGCACATCATGACACACTGCACGGACATCCTCAGGAATCACAAACCCTCTTCGCTTAATGAAAGCATAGGCACGAGCAGCTAATGCTAGATTTATCGAAGCACGTGGCGAAGCACCATTGCTAATCATACCAGTAAGATTAGATAATCCCGCATCTTGAGGGAATCGAGTAGCAAATACGATATCGACAATATACTTATGAATCTTCTCATCAATATAGACCTGATGGACCATATCTCTAGCACGTAGAATCTGCTCGCTCGAAATGACAGGTGATACCTTCACTCTATTCGACCTAATTTGAGACTCTACAATCATCTGCTCCTCAGCCTTGGTTGGGTAACCGACCACCACTTTTAGCATAAAACGGTCGCTCTGAGCTTCTGGTAATTGGTAAGTACCCTCCTGATCAATAGGGTTTTGAGTGGCCATTACTAAGAATGGATTAGGGAGCTGGAATGTATTCTCTGCAATCGTCACTTGACGCTCCTGCATAGCCTCTAGTAAAGCACTTTGAACCTTAGCTGGTGCTCTATTGATCTCATCAGCTAAAACCAAATTTGCAAAGATAGGTCCCTGCTTGACACTAAAAGACTCATTCTTCTGACTATAAATCTGCGTACCGATAACGTCAGCAGGTAAAAGATCTGGAGTAAATTGAATCCGACTAAACTTTGCGTCCATCAAATCCGACAAGGTCTTGATGGCTAAAGTCTTGGCTAGCCCAGGCACCCCTTCCAAAAGAATATGCCCATCAGCCAATAAACCGATTAGCAAACTCTCGCGAAGATGCTTCTGCCCCACGATTACACTATTCATACCGCTATCCAATAGATCCAAGAAACCACTTTCTCGCTCTATTAGTTCAGTTAGCGCCCGTACATCTACTCTTTTATCTTCCATTTTACAGATTGGTTATATCTTCAGTTACTTTTTTATCACTCTTGGCTCCTCGACCCTCCCGGTAGGAACCTTGCAAATATAACCATTATTAGTGATGAGCCTCTTAAGGAAAATGAAAAATAATCATAAAAGTAGCTATACTAAAGTAAAACAAAGGTTTACGTCATAGCTTAATAATCAAATCCTCGCAAAAAGATTGATTCACCCTACTTATTTCTTCGAGAATAAAATAATCTCACTCATATATCCCTCTCAATCTTCTAACCCCTTTATATGAATGGATTCAAGCATCATAATAAAAAAGAATAACACTATTTACAAATGCAGACTCACCTAAATGCATAAATTTTAGCATTGCCGTTTAGTTGCTTGATAATTTCCATCGCTTCATTATGACTTAATCTTGACTTTGTAGTAAGATTACAATATATATTAGCACATTCACTATATATATTCGTTGCAAAAATACCAGGGTCGTCCGTTCCAATTACAATTGGAGGGATAGGATGACCTGCTTTTTGCCATCTAATCCAATTCCATAGATGATATTCATCCATATTTTTATAGTGACTAATCCTAACGTTGCTTGATGGCAAAGTTTCTATCACAACTTCTTTTCTATGCAAAAATTCAAGGACTAAGCGTTGGAGAACCTCAAGTTCTTCACATGAAAAAAACTCTAATGTATCAACTAAGATAATCTCTTTATAGCATTGTTTGACTTCTGATGAGTTATACTTCTTAACAAGTTCTATGGCATCATTATGTTTCATACTGGCAACAGCCTTATGTATTTCACATCTTTCAACATCATCGTACCATGCTAACATTGTCACATCTTCAGATGCGTAATCTGACAGCAAATGTCCTGGGCAAAAGCGTCTTAAGTGCCATGCTTTAAGATGAATTTCAGGCATATAATTTTCATGATATATCTCAAATGCCAAATCTAATATTTTACTTCTTAAAGCCAAGAGATGTGATTCTAAGTCCGTACATTTCTCATTAACAATAAGGAAATACACAAACAATAGATCATCCAAGTAATCCCCTTTTCTCACCCAGATTTCATCTCCTACATTTTTCAACCACAATGCGGGCGAAATACCACAAGCCGTAGCATGACCTATACGGTCTCCGCATTCCATGGCATTAAAATCCACCGCCTCATATATGGCTCGAAGTCCACCAATTATATGAAAAAAATCCTCTCCTGCATGGTACGTAAAATGCTTGATCCCATTTCGTCTTAGATATCTAAAAATTGGGGAGAACACTTCTGGTGGAGTTTCCAATTCATTAGCTGCGGCATCCACTCCAACGATTCTGTGGGCCTGATTTGGATAGTTTTTCTTAAATAGAGCAAGCGTTTTTGCTCTATTCCATAAATCATAACGTAACCTTTTATGCCTTATATCTGTATTTAAATCTTTATCGTTCTTCTTGATAAAGTGAGCTGTAAGATTTAACTGGGGTTGTCTTCTTGATAGACTATATTGATTTGTACTAAATAACTTATCATTTTTGCCGATAGTGCCTACTTGCTTAAAAGTACTTTCGTAACGATAATCTTCCAATGCCAGACGTTTTAGAAACTTGTTCCATCCATCATCAATTTTACTTAAAATATCCAGCATCTCTTCAGAGTTTTTTTTCGGAGAAAATCGACCTTCGAGAACTGAAATATTTCGCAATTCATTCCCATGAAGTTGAAAAAAACGCTTCAGATACGAAGAATCTTCATTAAATGCTCTCAAATCATTTTTAGTTATCTTCTGGAACTGATCAAATCCAAACTGATGGACTTGCTGCACTAATAGGCGATTAATCAAACCATAAATCTGTATATAGTAGTACAGCATAGAACTTAAAGCTTCTCGAGACTCTCCACTAAGGAAATTAAACAGAACTATATACATTAGCCCTTCTACAGATATTGGATGCAATAGACTCTCCTTCACATTATCATTTGGATATACAAGTGAAGCAAATGGATTGGTATAACTAGTAAGAGATGGCTCTATCCCACCTTCTTCAGCAAATGAATTTATCTTTTCTAAAAGATCTTGAAATGACTTTGCTCTGAATAAAGTTTCTAACCAATCCGGTTTCGCACAACATATATTAAACACGGACCCAAAAAAATATTGCCGAATAATCTTGGCTAAAACGAATAATTTTTTCAATTCAGTGGACTTACCATGAAAGAACTCCTGCTCTATTTGAGCTTCAACATCTAAATCCTCAAATGCTAATTTGAATTTTTCATAAACTTCATTTGGTGAACTCAACGAGTCTTGCCAAATAATATCAGTCTCAGATGATCCATTCAAGTGAATATGAAGGTCATAAAGTCCCTCCTCTTGCTTCAAATAATCTTCTAGCTGATTAATGTAGGCATGAGGAAGTGCTGTGTATCTAGTATTGGGTAATATATAGCGAAGGTAATATTGCCGTAAAGTTTCAGGTTTTCTATCACATAAAGGTTTTTCAATATGAAGGAATGCCATCTGTAGTATGAGTGGTGGGATATATGTAAGCAATTCTTGCCACTCATTTTGCTTATTACCTTTAACGTAAATTCGATTATCCCTTAATTCCAAGTGTTCCTTTGCTAAACGATAGAGTCCAACCCTTATTAATTTTGATAATGAGTCAATACCCTGAAAATTTTTTTCTTGACTCAAATGACAATAATGGTCAGGCATATTTCTATTAGAATCTCTATGAATCAGAAATAATCTCATTTTCACTTCCTTAAAGGTAGGAGAACAACCTCTCATAAACTCCAGCAAAGATTCATGATCAGACAACAAATATCTTAATTCTGATTCCGTCACCATCTTTTATTCTGTTTTATTATTTTATTTTTAAAACCATCTACCGTTTTTTTAGATACGTTCCGACTAAACAGTTCTTTTAATTCTTTAACGAGTTCATTATTGACTTTTTGAATAAATTCATCATATTTATAATTTTTCTTTATAACCGCCAAAGTATTATCAATATCCTTTTTATAACCATATAAAAAAGGACATATATTTTTGACGATCTTATCTGATGTTAAAAGAACAGTTGAGAGACATTTAGATAAGACTAGTTGTGACCCAGAAAGTTGTAAATATCAAAGGAGAGAACAATGGCGATGTAAACTCAAAAAATTGGCAGCGGGAATTCCATCTATTGATGGGGTCGGTGGGGGATTTGAAGGATGGCAAGATCCCGAGTTTATAATGGATAAAGGCCTTAAAGATGTCGAAGCTGCTAGGAATCTAGAACAGGATTTTGAGCAACTCTTAAAGTTAGGTTTGGATATTATCGATAAGAAGGTCTTCTTGTTAATTTTGGACGACATTGATGTGGACTTCAAAAAAGGATGGTCGGTACTTGAAACCTTGAGAAGGTATATGACTTCGCCATATATAATAACAATTTTAAGTGGTGATTTTGAGCTCTTTTCTAAATCTATCAGAAAACACCAATGGAATACGTTTGGTAAGGCTTTACTTGTAAATGAGGGTGAAAAGTTGGAGAAAATGCGTCTCTATAATGATTTAGTGACACAGATGGAGGATCAGTATGTTCAAAAAGTTTTGCAATCCAGAAGGCGAATACATCTGAATACCATTCAAGAAAAAACTAATATATACGGGAATAAAAGCTTGAATATTTATGTAAAAGGAGCTAACCAAAAAGAGAACCCAGAATCTGAAAATAGTAGAATAGATAAGTACATAAATACAAAATTAGAGTTGTTTGGGATTACTAATAAATACCAACAAGAGCCATATCGGTCATTTATACTAAATATGCCTCTTAGATCAATTGTTCAGTTTCTCTTATCTCTTGAGGGAGAACGATTTAATTCATTAGACTTTGTAGATCTTTTTAATTCGGATGTTTATAATGAGGAGGTGGATCTGGACTTAGCTAAATCGAACGACAAATTTATAGTTCCTATTATTCTTAAATATTTGATTAAAAATAATGCTTTGGATTATGCCTACCAGTTGCAACCGACAACCACCAATAGAATGTTTAATAGCGTACTGATGGCTCTGACACTATTATTTTCGTCAAGATGTAAGGAAAGTCGTTTTTTGATTTTTGAGTATTTTATCAAAATTGGATATGTAAGAAATATTTTTGATACTTTATTACCTATATATGGTGGTCCCGGTCGCAGTCTTGGTTGGTCAAGGTACTTTTCAATAGGAGAGCTATGTGACTTTTCAATGCTGTTTAATGATAGAACCTTTCGAGATAGTACTGGATTAATGATTGCCTCTGTTTGGGCTTTGTTGTTAGAAAAGAAATGGAAAAAACAGCCATGGGGCGGAAATATTCCGATTCATACGTTGAGTGTAATATCAAATAAAGTTAATAAGATGGATGAGCTATCGCCGATCGATATTCTTGCTAAGGATTTAGAACATATGAAAGGGCAGATCATCTTGATGCCAGTTAGTCGATCTCAACATAATAATAAACGTGAAGCTATAACCTCTTTTTCTTTTTTGATGTTGTTGTCAAGCATAGCTGAAATTATTCGGCGTTCTGAGTTAGAAGAAAATCTAGAATTTATTCTTAATGATCTGGCTCATATTAAAACTTATATGATGCCTGATATCACGTCAAACTTTTATGAAGGTAATGCTTATGAAACTGATAGTATTATTATAAAATCTGAAAAACCGTCCGATCAAGATTCAAAAAAAATATTAAGTGAATTAATAAATAAATGGCTCCAGTTTAGTAAGACAAGTGAGGGGGGGGCAAAATAGATTTAATGCGACTCCATATCTCTTGGGTAAAATATCTTATAGGTTTTTTATTGCTTTTAGAAATTATGAAGATGAAAATATGCCCAAATCACTAGGGGAAGCAATGCATATGTATACAACTATTTTCCTTAACTCGGTCTTAGTTGAGGAAGCGAAGGAAAGACTTGATGGATTTAGTATTAATATTAATAATCCTAATACAAGTTCGGCTATTTTTCTTGAAAATCTTAAGAAGATTATAAATGGCGATAAATTATCAGACTTAAAACTTTTTTCATGGCTTTTTACTTGTCCTCTCATCTGTGCTTTTATCAATTTAAACGAATTAAATATGGATAACTCAGGAGGGTCGTCTAATAATAACGAAGATCATTCAGAACTTAATAATTATTTAATTAAAGTTTTTGATGAGTTGCTTTCAGATGAATCACAAGACCAAATGGAGCAATTACAGAATATTTGGGATTATTATAATGATTTGTCGGTATATGAAGATCTAAAGCAAGTAAGCATTATTGCAAATCCATTAGCGGCTAATAAACCTCCTTTTTCCTCTATCAAGGTAGGATCTATTGGTCCTAAAACAGCAATTTTAGAATTATCATCATAGCTATATTTCTCAGCAATAGTATTTAAGAATGAAGTCTTTCCTGAACCTCTACTTCCAAGTACTGATATTGTACCATGAATACGAGATGGGAAAACTGTCTCTGAACGACTAGATCGATTATCTTCCTCAAGCTTATCAATTAATCTAACACGATCCGCTATCCAACCTTCTACAATTTCAATTTTTTCTCGATGAATCAATTCTCCATCCTTAAAGGATCTAGCATCGGTACTATGATTTAAGTCAATTACAACTTTTCCATTATTTGTGTTATCGTTCATTTGAATTCAGTATTTTATATGATTTTAAAACAATTGCTAACCCATACAAAAACAAATGTAATAAAAATATAAAATAAAAACAATAATAGCATAAATATTTATAAATAAACACTCATTCAGATCATCGACAACAAAAAATAAGCTTGCTTATGGAAAGAATATAAAAAAGATTGCACAACGATACAATAAGTAAAGTTCGGTAGTTACTCGGGAATGTATATGATCTCGCCATTCTCCAGTTGATAAGCGACACCTACTTTTTTCCCTTTCTTCATAGAGGCATCACTCCCATCATCCTCTTTAGGCACATATTTTTTAATTTCCTTACCCTCCTTTGTGATGATTTCCATATTATCCTCTCCTGGATTCTTAACTATGGTAAAGTCTTCTTTGCCAAAAAACTCAGACATATTAAGGTGCAGAACAATCGCAACCATCAAGGAAACGGCAAAGACCATAGCCACATCGAATAGATTGACCACCACACTCAAGGGATCTTCATCCTCTATCTCACGAAGCTTGGAAGGTCGGCGTACCATCCTCTGCTTAGGAGCATGTCCTTTGGGCATCTGTTGGCAGTCTTCCCCTCTATTAATTTCCTTACTGCTCTTCATATACTGACCTTTCTTGAATAATCCTTGCTAAGTATAGTAAATTATCGCTATCGTGAGCATACCAACGCTGTTTGTATAATAGCGTGACTAACCCTACAGAGCTGATGACAAGCCCCACAACAGTCGTCGCAAAGACCACCTGCATATTATACGCCATCCCTGCAATATCCCCACTTGCCAGACCCGTAAGAGCTGGACTCATCGAGATCAATGTACCGAGTAATCCTAGAATAGGCCCCACTTTAGAAAATAGTCGTGCGATAATAAACTCCTTCGCGACTTTATTTTCATAACAAGAGATAGCGTAGTCCGCCTTGTTCAGATCCCCTCCATACTTTAGGATCTCTCGGTAGTATGGGACGATAGCAGCCACATCCTTTTCAGGCAGAGAGAGAGAGAAGTCTTCCAGAGAAGCTTCACCCTTACCCACCTTATCCAAGAGAGGGCTTAGCTCTCTCAGGTGCTTCCGACGAGTCGTAAACTCTCCATAAAAACGCCCAATCCATATCAGAGCCCATACAAAAAAGACTATCAGCAGGATAATATCTGGTATCAAAAGGCTATTTGCTATCGCAAAAAGTATTTTAGAAATCCATTCCATAATATATTAAGTCATGTTAGTTGGCTTTCTTTTTCCTTAACCTAGTGGAGAAAAAGCCAATGATAAATAAAATCAAAAATATTGTAGTCGTGAGCAGATACTCTCTCGGCATTGACTCGCCTTGATAGCTAGGTCGGGATGTCAGTATCTCATCATGATTTGTAGAAATCAGTACTAATACAGACAGTGCCACAGATAAAAAAAGTAGCGACTCTTCACGGTGTTCCCTAATCGGGAAGGCTTCCCGACACAGCCAGCTCATTAATGGAATGAGCACCACAGCAGCACCTCCAACGATAATAGCAGGGATATAAAAATTAGCCCCTGGAAGAGCATACAAGACCTGCGTTTGAATAAAAAAAAGTGTGGGAAAAATAAGTAATGACACATAATGTTTTTGTATCCACCACAAGGGCTGCAACAATCTAGGACGGAGCTGCTGAAGACGCGTACGTCTTCCCTGATTATTGTCTTTATCAGTATGCCAATTACGGAAAGCAAATGCAAAGGCCATTGCACACTCTAAAGTAGCTAAGATAGCAACATATTCGCGAGCCTGATAATCAGCAAGAAAACGCTCAATCACCATACGACTACTTTGGGTAGTAATAGGTACAACTAATAGGCAAAAGCCTAAGAGTATAAGCCCTATGACGACACCCTTCCACCATGGTAACAAACTGACTTTTGCCACAATGGTAAGGAAGCATAGTATCATTGCTACGTATAGTAAAATTATCATTTTAATTCTCCTGACAATCCATCGTCATGAACTCAAATGACTCATGATGACTTTAATAATATATTCCAACAGCGAAGTATCAAGTACCTGCGTACCTTTCGGTAATCTAAATCATGGATTGTAAAGTTACCAATTTTTTATCCATTTGAGAGCCATCATAAATCACTCTACACTCTGGGTCTCTACTATTCCCCTACCCTTTTATGTAGAATCTTTTAAGACGACCCATACAATCTCTTTAGAGCCCCTATGCTATTCTTGAAAAAAGTGCACAGAAATTTCAATTAAATACTGATGTGCTCAATGCCATCGATATATCATCCCAAGTTGGCGATACAAATATTGCCACTTATCACGAAGCTCCCAAACAAGTGTCTCCCATTCATAGGACAGGCACTAAACTATGATTTAAAGGGACTCATATAATATTTCAAAGGATTGTTTGAATTATGTGCTAATTGATTACCTTTGTCCATTAGGTAATAATGATTTTTTTAAGACGAAGGGATGACAGAAAATATTTATCACGCTCAGACTAAAGACGAGGTGGCTAATGATTTCCAGACTTCACTAACCAGTGGCCTTAGCAGCTCTGAGGCTACTAAGCGATTAGAGAAGTATGGTGAGAACAAACTTAATAAGAAAGCCAATACCCCGTTATGGAAGATTTTTTTACATCAATTCAATGATGCGCTTGTTTATGTACTGATTATTGCAGCAATCCTAACCGCAGTAGTCAGTTTTATGGAGGGGACCAATAGCTTTACAGATAGCATCATCATTATGGCGATATTGATAGTCAATGCGGTGATTGGTACTGTTCAGGAATACCGAGCTATGGTTTCTCTGGATGCACTTAATAAGATGAGTGCACCGCATAGCAAGGTCTTGAGAGACGGTAGTGTAGTAGAAATATCAAGTGAGCACGTGGTACCAGGTGACATCGTCATATTAGATGTAGGCGATATTGTTCCTGCTGATATTCGGCTTTCTGAGAGCTTTAATCTGCAGATACAAGAATCTGCTCTCACTGGGGAGTCTGTCCCTGCCGAGAAGAATGCTGAGGTGATCGATGCCGGTCAAGATCTACCCTTGGGTGATCGCCATAACATAGCCTTCTCTACGGGGCTCGTTTCTTATGGACGTGGTACCGGAATTGTGGTCGGTACCGGCATGAATACTGAGGTGGGAAAGATAGCCGGAATGCTAAGCGATGCGGCAGATCAAGTGACACCGATGCAAAAGCGTCTCAATCAGTTGGGCAAGGTGCTAGGATATGGTGCTCTTGCTATCTGTGCATTAATCTTTGGCTTAGGAGTCTTGTATGGCAATGACCTTGTGGATATGTTTATGATGGCAGTCTCTCTGGGTGTTGCAGCTATTCCAGAAGGGTTACAGGTAGTTTCTACACTAGTACTGGCGATGGGTGTTCAACGCTTGGTCAAGCAAAATGCTATTGTTCGTACGCTCCCCTCTGTTGAGACACTAGGAAGTGCCTCTGTGATATGCTCTGATAAGACAGGAACCCTAACTCAAAATCGCATGACGATTGTAGAGATGTGGAGCATTGAAGGAAGTATCAATGCTGAGGACTATGAGATTGGTTCTAGCAAAGTCATTGACCAAATGCTTCTCAGTGGAACATTGGCTAATGACGCACACCTGTCGGAGAATATGGAGTCAGAAAATAGACTCTCCGGCGATCCTACCGAAACGGCTATCGTAGATCTAGCTGAGAAGAATGGGATTAATAAAAATGACATAGAGAAGAAGTATCAGAGAATAGGAGAGGTCCCATTTGACTCTGAACGTAAGCTGATGTCCTCTATAAATAAAACCGAGGAGGGTGGCAGTGAATTGCAAACTCATGTCAAAGGTGGCACCGATGAATTATTGGAGGTTTGTACTCATTACCTAAAGGATGGTGAACTCATCCCTCTAACGGAGGATATTAAAGAGCAAATCCGAAGTGCAAACGTCGCCATGGCTGAGAAGGCTCTGCGTGTGCTTGCTTTTGCGTATGCCAATATTAGTGCTATGCCTAAGGAGCAAACCTCAGAAATGGTGGAGCGTGACTTGATCTTCCTAGGATTAATGGGAATGATAGACCCGCCTCGTCCAGAAGCTATAAAGGCTGTATCTGAGTGTCGTACTGCTGGTATCAAACCTGTGATGATTACAGGAGACCACCAAATAACTGCAACGGCAATCGCTCGAGAGATTGGAATTGCTCAGGAGGGAGACCTCGTACTGAATGGCACTCAGCTAGAGAACATGGATGACAATGAGCTCTTCGAGGTTGTTCCGAAGTGTTCGGTCTATGCCCGCGTAGCACCAGAGCATAAGGTGCGTATCGTCAAAGCCTGGCAGAAGCACGGTGATGTGGTCGCGATGACTGGTGATGGTGTTAATGATGCTCCTGCATTGAAGACAGCTAGCATCGGAGTTGCCATGGGAATTACCGGTACAGAGGTATCTAAGGGGGCGGCAGATCTCATCCTTACAGATGATAACTTTGCCACCATCGTCCTGGCAGTTAGAGAGGGTCGCCGTATATATGATAACATAGTCAAGGCTATTCAATATCTGCTCTCTACGAACATAGGTGAAGTAATCTTGATCCTTATAGCAACAGTCTTTAATCTAGGTACGCCGCTTTTGCCTATTCAGTTATTGTGGATCAACCTAGTGACAGACAGTTTGCCTGCTCTTGGTATAAGCTTAGACCCAGAGGATAAAGATGTCATGAACAGACCACCAATAGATAGTAATAAAGGGTTCTTCACCAAAGGGTTCATTTGGCGAATTAGCTACCAAGGTGTTATGGTGGGTCTAATCGGTCTTACGTCCTATCTCATCGGGATGCATGATGGCGGTCAGGAGCTAGGGCAAACAATGGCATTCATAAGCATCTGTATGGCTCAATTGCTACACATCCGTAATCTTCATTCCAACGTTAGACCTAGCTGGCACTTCTCACCATTGAGGAATAAAAAGCTCATCGGGGCAATGCTTATTTCATTGATGCTTATTTTAGTAGTCTATTTCATCCCATTCTTAAGGGACATCTTCCATCTGGTAGAGTTAGACACTACACATTGGGTAATCGTCATGGTGATGATGTTTATCCCTATCTTGCTAGTAAACATATTTAAGCTCCTAAAAATCAACACGATAAAAGGAGAGTAATAGCTCTAAGTAATATTTAATTTTAATCCCGAGTTGGCTCCTTTTGTATAGGCTCCAATTCGGGATTATTATTGCACTGAAAACCGAATGTTCTTTAGGTCATAGGAGTTACTTATCAGGAGATTTTGGACGTACTCCTTAGTTGTATTGAGTAGTAATCTTGTTAGAGAAGAACCATCGCTAACGAAATGTAATCTTATTCCCCAAAAAAAGAGACTAAAAAGGGGCTAAAATGTTTCATATAGGAAGGATTTCTTCTTCTCATAGGAAAAATATTTTGTCTCTATAGGAAGCAATTTTCTTTCATATAACTAAAAATCACCATGCCTACAGTTCTCTAAAAAGTAGCTTCTAGTTGCGTTTTCACACCACACGTAAGCCTCTACTTTAGAAACTCTTGTGTAATTCACCTTTGATATATGCTAATAATTCAAGGCATTACATCTACTTCTGCTTACGAAGTGCAATAAGACGACTTCTCAGTACTTCCAAATCAGAGATTTATATGCCCTTATTTCCATCTCATGAAAGGAGTAATTACAGGAGAATAAGTTGAGCGTATTGAAAAACATATCTAGTGATATGAAAAAAGGAGTATCTTTGCGTAATAATTCAAAAAAGTCTAACATTTTCTTCATTCATATATATGTCAAAAGAAAAAATAAGAGGTCACGTAGCTATCTTGATCGCTACTCTTATCTTCGGATTGAACGGACCTTTCTCTAACGACCTTTTAGCGACGGGGATACTTTCACCATGGGTGCATATGTCCGCTCGCTTTGGGGTTAGTGCACTTCTTTTCTGGATCGTATCCTTTTTTATGAAGGGTCAGAAGTTAGAGAAAAAAGACCTGAAAATGGTGTTCGGTGCAGCATTAGCAGGGGTCGTATTCAATCAGGGCGGTTTTGCTTTCGCCATCGCACTAACGACACCTATCAGTCAGTCATTAGTCACAACCACAGGTCCAATCTTTGCCATGATCTTAGCGGCTCTGTTTCTTAAAGAGCCTATAACGAAAACTAAGGTACTGGGTGTAATGCTTGGTTTATCTGGAGTTTTATTACTCATTTTATCAAAAGAGACTGGAAAAATTCCGGGTCAGGAATTCTCTATACTTGGATTATTATTGGCCCTTTTTGCAACGCTTAACTACACTTTATATCTTACCCTATTCCAAAACCTGATATTAAAATATTCTCCTGTAGAGTTAATGAAGTGGCTTTTTCTGATTTCATTCTTTTTGGTTTTACCCTTCTCGTATCGCCCTATCATTGAGACTTCATGGAGTACACTCTCAATGCGTACGTATCAGGAGCTTGGTTTTATAGTGATATTCTCAACCTTCGTGGCCTACTTCCTTCTCCCAATTGGGCAGAAAAGACTACGTCCGACAGTCATTGCTATGTATAACTATATGTCACCAATCATTACAGCTATAGCAGCTCTAATTATGGGATTAGAGGACTTTACTATCATCAAACTAATTGCTGGACTACTAGTCATTTCTGGTGTTTACACCGTTACACGAAGTAAAAGTAGGCAAGACGCTCTACGTGAACAACTGTCCGAATAATTCAGCCTTGCACTTACCATGTCTTAGTAGAATTGATACAGTATAATATAGAACGCGTCACGTTCAGTACTATGATGTAATGAACGTGACGCGTCCTATTTGTGCAAATAATATGTATCAAGAGACTGTTGCACATTCGAGTTTAGACGTTTTTGACTGACTTTTTGCAGATTTTCGTCTTGTCTTTCTTGAAAAATCGCCTTGTTTTTTGATTATTCTCCTCTGTAAAAGCTCTAAATATGAGCTTTTACAGAGGATTTCTAGTACTTATCTCATAACAAGTGCTCCTCTTATAGAGGCTTCTTCATTTTTCAATAATGTATTGAGGTATAACTGGGGAGCTCTTTTGATGTTGTAGCAAATGGCTTCAAGTATATTTTGTGCATGCGTCTTAGCTAACCCTCGATATCGGCACCTCCCTCCGTGAAACCAGCGCCTGATACTTCCAAAAGTACGCTCAATTTTATTTCGATACTGGCTTATCTGTCGGTTGAATTCTTTATCTTTATCACTAAGTGGCTTCCCCTTTGTCGCTTTTCTCATTATCCCATCTTTGAGCCCGTGACCAGATAAATGTTCTCTATTGGCCTTGGAGGTGTACCCTTTATCGGCTAATACCATTACTCCTTTTTGAAGGGCTCCTTTCTCTATGAGAGTTGGAAATTCTGTGGTGTCTGAGACATTGGCAGATGTGGTGGTAAGGGTATGCACAAGTCCTTCACCGTCTGTCAAGACATGTTTCTTGTACCCATATCTAAACTTCTTACATTTTACCACCCAGCGAGCTTCAGTATCCACACCTAGTTTCGCGCTACCCACTTTTACTTGATAGCTCCGCTCTTCCTCTTTAGCTTCTTCGCTTCTGGTGTCCTCTCTATCCTCGGCGACTTCTATCTTGACAGAACCATCGGGGGCATATGGGCTATCAACTATACTTGCATCAACCAATGCTCCCGTCTCAATCTTCATAATCCCATGGCGTTGTAGCTGCTTATTGAGAAGGCTCAAAAGTTTATCCCACAAGCCTTTCTCTACAATCGCATTGCGAAAACGACAAATGGTGCTGTGATCGGGAGAGACGTGTTCCATATCAATGTCAAGAAACTTACCAAAGCTGATGGAGTCGTTAATACGTTCTTCAACGGCTCGGTCACTCAAATTATACCACGTCTCTAAAAGCAGGATCTTAAACATTAGGACTCCATCATAAGTAGGTTCGCCTTTCGCTTCAGCTCTCTTATTTAGCTTTTTATTTATGAGCGTTTGAAATGGTCTCCAATCAATGAGTTTGTCAATTTGCTCTAGAAACTCATTGCGTGCTCTAGAACTTCTCAATTCGGTAAACACCTCAGTAAATGAGGGTGCATTGTTGCTCGTTTGCTTGAATCCCATAACTATTGTCGCTATAAATCAATACTATATTCTCCCCTTAATTACACACTAAAGATACTAATAATCAATGATATACGCAATAATTTTAGCCGGTTTTTCGTGCAACATTCTCATCAAGACATTAACAGCACCTTATTAAAGGTATCATCATTTAATATCTCATCATAAACATATTTCCCTAAAGGAGGAATAAAATTACTTCTTAAAAAGATAAAGATAATCACCATATCCCTCTTTCTCCATATCTTCCTTAGCGACAAATCTTAAGGAAGCACTATTGATGCAGTAGCGGTTACCTCCCAGAGACTTTGGCCCATCCTGAAAGACATGACCCAAGTGGGCTTTGCCAGATTTACTCCTGACCTCTGTTCGAACCATTCCCATAGAATCATCAACTTTTTCCTCTATAATTTGACTGTTGATAGGCTTACTGAAGGCTGGCCAGCCACATCCCGAATCAAACTTATCTGTGGAGCTAAATAGCGGCTCTCCTGAGATAACATCCACATAGATACCTTCCTTAAAATGCTGATCATACTCATTACGATACGGCATCTCTGTGGATTCATGTTGCGTCACATCATACTGAATTGGTGTTAGTCGCTTCTTCAAATCCGCGTCGCTTTCAGCAAGTCTTTTTCTTTCATTATCCCGCAAAGCTTTATCCTTTTCAATGGAATTGGCAGGGACTTTAGCCTCTTTAGCTGAGCGAAACATCTCCCTAGGGACATGACAATATCCTCCAGGCTGAGCTTCAAGATAATCCTGATGCTCCAACTCAGCTGCATAAAAGTTTACTAATTCTTCAGCCTCCACAACCAAAGGCTTAGAATACTTAGCCTGTAACCTTGCTAAGGAACGCATCACAATAGGTCTATCTACAGGGTCAGTATAATAAACACCCGTGCGATACTGTGTGCCCATATCATTACCTTGCCTATTAACTGACACGGGATCAATAATGAGGAAAAATTGATCGAGAAGAAAGCTTAACGAGGTCACCTCTGGATCGTAAAGCACCTTTACAGTCTCTACGGCATTAGTATTGCCAGTACAGACTTCACGATAAGATGGATTCTCGACTCTGCTATTCGCAAAACCCACTTCGGTATCAACCACACCAGGTAAGAGCTTCATATAATGTTCGACGCCCCAGAAACAGCCCCCCGCTAGGTATATCACTAATAATTTACTTGCAATCATAAGAGTTAGTTTTAAAATAATTATTTCATCTTTTAGCTATAATAGAAACACATATTTTGTCTCCATTAGCATGTAAGTGCTAGAGAAATGACATCCTTGATAAAGAAAAATTATTTTCAAAAGGAATTACTTCATAAGCCTTACACAAGAGCAATTTACTGAAATTTTCGTATAACAACTACAGCAACTCCATGAAATAACAGACTATAACAGTCGAGAATTATTATGCAAAGTGCTAACCACAGATTTATTTAGGACTCTGCTGAGAGGCTAAAAAATGGATCCAATACCTACTCGGATATCAAAAGTGATGTGGTAGACCGCTATCGAAAAAAAATACTTTCTGAAAAACGAACGTGTCTGGATATCTCTAAATAAGACATCCAGACACGCAATAGGATTTAATATCATTACTCTATGGAGTATTACTTCTCCTTAACTAAGTAAATAACGACAGGGAAGTGGTCACTATATCCTTCAGTAAATGAATTGCCATCAAATGAACGGAATGGCCATCCTTTCTTTTTACCCTCTTGGGTAATAAGGAAATCACGATTAAAGATCTCCATTTTCCAATAGTTAAGGCCATTACCATGAAGGTAATTATAATTAACCATCATCTGATCAAAGAAATTCCACTTATTTTGATATACTAGGGTTCCTATCCCATCTTTATAAATGGACAATGCTGGATTGTATAAGCCCCTAGGCTCTACTTCTTCACGTGTTTCTTTACCCTTTAGAATTTCTAAACTGCTGACATTAGTAGGGTCATCATTAAGGTCGCCCATGATAATAATCTTAGCACTAGGATCCTCAGCGTAAATTTCGTCCATAATGCGATTGGTCAGCTTAGCAGCATTTACTCTAAGGTAGTCACTAGTCTTACCTCCATATCTACTAGGCCAGTGCATCACTATAAAGTGAACCTTCTCTCCAGCTAGCATCCCTGTTACCAATAGTTGGTCACGAGTAACAAATGTCGGATTTTCTTTGAGCTTAGGATAGGCATAACACTTATAACTAATCAGCTTAAAGATACTTGGGTTGTAGATTGCAGCTACATCGATACCTCTACGGTCTGGCCCCTCTTCATGAATCACTTTAAGTCCTAAATCTGCGATTGCTGGTCGTTTTACTAAATCTTCGAGAACTTGTCTATTCTCAATCTCAGCTATACCAATAAATGCAGCTCCATATGGAGTATGATCACGACCCAACTTACTAACAACTTGGGCTAAGTTATCTAGTTTTCTTTCGTACTTTGGCATGGTCCAATTATACGGACCGTCAGGTACATAATCTGTATCCCTAGGATTATTAGGATCTACGCTTGGATGCCAGAGATTCTCTACATTGTAAAAGCCAATGGCATAGGTTTCGTAGGTCTTATGAGCGGCATCATTATGCTTTACCTGCTGTGTTGTCCCACAACCATTTAATAGTAGGATACTCAGCAATGATAAGAGCCACAGTTTATTTCTAAATAAAATCTTCATATCTCAAAGCCCTTTACTCTACAGTGATATCATCAATTAAGAGATTATAAGTAGCTGTTTTTCCTACCTTTAGGGCAAACAACATATCTCCTGCATCTTTATTAGGAACTGACGTACTTATATCAAGTGTTACCTTTCGCCACTCATCTTTGGTATCAATATTGCCATTATAGTCATTTTTTTCTGTTGGCTGTAACATGGCATCACTACCACTTAGATCTCCTAGATTGAAGCACTTATAGTCAACACCCATTGTTGGTTTTTCTGCTTTAGTAGTGTACACATTACATGACAAGGAACTGGCTGAAGTTCCTTTAACATAAAAGATAATTTTTGACTTGCCTTCAAGAGAGTAGCCCTCTTGTACCAACGTAGTAAAGACATAGCTATTCTTATCACCAACAGTTGTAGCTAATTTCAACGCCTTAGAATTATTACGACCTTCACCAGCAGCACTTTGCTCGCCAATAGATAATCCATACTTATTCAAGGATGCTGTAAAAGCAGCAAAGTCTTCAAAGTTAGAGCCAGGGAACAGCAATTGGTTATCTCCTGGGGTTGGGTTCGGTGTTGGATCTGGATTTGGATCAGGGGTTGGATCTGGATTTGGAGTAGGAGTAGGAGTAGGCGTACTACCACCAACTAGGGAACCCTTATCCACAAAGGTTTTTAGCTCTTTGATCTGCCATGTACCAGATGAAGCATTAGTACAACTATATTTCATAGCAAAACGCACATTACTTTTTCCAAGTACAGATGCAGGAAATTGAATGTTTCCAGATTCCACGTTATTCCAGTCTGTTCCCGATGGATAGTTTGGAATAGTAGCTTGGGTCCATTTTGCTTTTGTAACATCGTCGGTATAATCAGTACTAAACCAAACTGTAAGCTGTTCTTTCATTAGGCTCACATCACCTTTATTCCAAGTGTGCATGAAGTGGATATATCCATCTTTTGTTTCGGTTAGATCCATGGCTGGAGATACAAGCCAGTCTTCATTTTCGTTATTCTGATTATTAAAAAAACCAGAGATATTAGCATTCTTGAATTGAGTATTAATTTTCCACACTTGATCGCCTTTGACAGACTGTGCTACGAATGGTAAAAGTTCAGAAGCAAAAGGAGCATCTATAATTTGTTTTGTAGCTGTAGTATTACCACCATTATCAGGAGTATCAGGGGTATTATTACCTATAGGATCTTTACCATCAAAACCATATACATCATCTCGCTCACGAATAAGCAACTGAGGTGCACCATTAAACTCAGAAACAATAGCAACTACAGTACCTGTCCCTAATGGTAAAAGGTCATTAGTAAATTTAGCATACCCACTAGTACGCACAATCACATTATTTCCTTTATGATCCTTTAGAGTACGATTAGCAGACTGCCCCTTTGGTGCAAATGTTTCCTTTCCACCATCAACGAAATAAACGCCCTCAAGCTTTACTAATCGTCCTGTATATTTACTTACTTCTGATAACGATACTAGATGAGGTTCAGCCGCCTCTGTCTTAGGCCATCCGTCCTTGCCAGTCCTTTCTCTAAATAACTCAATAGGTATTCTAGTCTGCTTATCCTGACCCTCTTTAGAAGGCTCTGAAACACCGATTTGTAATAAACCACGATACTTTACAGCACCCAATCCTTTTAGCTGAATCGCTAGTTTTTGCCCTACGGGATACTCACTTGAAAGGTTATATGAGTCGATAGAGATAGGAAGACCTCCTGTGGCATCCTCGATAAAAATTTGTTTGTAGATACTGCCTTCAATGTCGTTACCCACAACTACTCCATGAAGGATTATGTCCTTATCAATATTGGTATCTGCATCAGCTCCAAGAGAAGCATACAGTTGCTTAAATTCAGCAATGGTCATGGTAGGCTTCTTCAACTCATCCTTTAGCACAGGCTCAGTCAATAGAGGTGCATCATATTTTCTTTCGCAAGAAATCAAGCTTAGTGCCATCAAAGCTACTAGAGCTACAAATAACTTATTAATCTTCATATTTATTATTCGTAAATTATATTCTATTATATTTATTTCTCACCTCATTACCAGTTGTAACTTGCATTGAAAAAGAAGTTTATCCCCTGCATATAGAAGTGTTTATTTCCCAATAGTGATGCAGGGCGATCCATTCTTACTCGTCCTTGCTCATATCCACCGGTACGAATATCGGTCTTATTCAGAAGGTTATTAACAGAGAAGTTGAAGTTAATCCTATCTCTATTCTTTAGATAAAGTATCTTACCAATACTTAGATCAACCGTAGCACCACCCTTGAAGCGCTCTTGAGTAGTAAGTTCTTTATAATTAGCCCAAATATCTGGATCGTAACCGGGAACTCCTTCTGGTATCACATTCGTATAGGCTGATGCCATTCTCCGGACAGGAGCAATGTCAATATGGTTCATACCAAAGCCATTAACATTGACATTAAAGAACCAATAGTTATAGAAGTAACCAATACCAAAGGTGCCCAACATCTGTGGAACTCCACCAAGGTAAAGATTCTTAAGATAAACTTTCTCTATTTCATTATTAATCATACCATTGCCCGAATTCATCACACCCATAGCGTCTTTATCGTAGTAATACTGACCAATGGTACCAATTAAATCAAATGTCAGAGCGTCGGTAGGCTTATATTCAACACCTAATTCTATACCTCTATGAGTTCGTCCAACATCATATATATTATGATGAATAAATGTACGCATCTGGTCATTATAGTATGAATTCTTACGCATATCATTCCAGAATTTAGTGTAGAATAATCCGAGTCGTCCACGAATCTTTGGGGTGGTGAATACGTAATTGAGGTCAGCACTAGCTACTTCAAGAGGCTTAAGACTTGGTACCACTTGATCTGTAACATCAGGAGCTACAAACATCTCTCTTTCGTTATGTGGCACTTGCTGGTAGCTAGCATTAGCATTTAGGAAGTGGCGACCACTGAATTTATATGTGACTCCCGCCTTACCTTCCATCGTTACTTGTGTATGCCAGTCTGAGCGTCCAAAGGAGTTATCTGGGAAACGACCATTACGCATTTTACCCTCTCGTTGGATGGTATTCAAGCCTAGCTTAGCACCATAATAGAGGTCAATGTTATTATAATTGTGGACATTTTGAACCCATAGTCCTGCATTATGAATACGGTATCTATAGTCATAACCAAAGACATCTCCTTCCCAAACACGGCGTCCAGGTTTATTCAAGTCATTTGTTACAACTTCTGTATTACCTGGGAAGTCTCTTTCGCTGAATTTATCTACATCAAGCAAATAGTCAGCTCCCATAAGGTCATCGACAGTCTTAAATTGCTTTGAGAATGAATATTTGTACTCAAGTCCAGCCGATAACTTGACATGACGAGAAATGCGTTTATTGAGCGTGCTATTGAATGCAATCTCACCTAAGTCGCTTCTTCTTTCCTCAACCATATAAATCGCAGACCCATCTCCTGCAATATTGTTCATATGATTGACTTCATATAGCCTATCCCAATTGATTTGAGAATTAATACCGCCCATCCAAAGCGTTTGATAATACTCCTCAAGGATAGGGGTATGTGAGAAATAAGATGGTAGGTAGCGATAATAATCAGGACGTGGGTCCACACCATTATACCAGTTTAGAGCACTCTTACCATATCGGTTGTAGTGTGCTGCAAGGCCTGTAGTTAGGGTCGTTTCTTCATTTATTTTCCATACATGAGAAAGAATCGCTGTTGGGTCCCAACTTTTCACTACACGTGCATTACGTTTCTTACCATTCTGATATCCCCAGTTGGGGTTGTATGTGTTACAGCCAACAAGCTTTAATGCTTCCTCCACAGAGGCACCTTGCTGCCCTCTCTGCACTGGAGAGCCAAAGGTAATAAAGCTTAGACTATGACGTCCCTTGTCCCATACTTTCTCAGCACCTAGCATATACGAGATATTACGATAGAATACTCCTGCAATCGCCCCCTCATGTGAGTATCTACCGCCGATACCTGCTGTAAAGGCCCAACCATTATCCATCAAGCCTGTATTATAACTAAGAATAATACGTGAATAATAATTTCTATTAGTCCCTGAAATAGTTGCTTTTCCCCCCTTGGCATAATTAGATGGGCGCATATTAATATCCTCGGAACCACCCAACTTACCAAATGAGAAATTAGAATTACTCAGGTAGTTAATACGGTTACCATTACGAGTCAAATCATTAAGTGCTCCAATGGATGAGTAGTTGAATACGCCTCTCACTCCTTCATTGAAATTCACACCATTGATATAACGCTCCTCATACTTACTATCATACCCTCGAGTACGATGACGAAATTGTGAGAGTTGGTAACCAGACTTTTGCAAATAAACATCACTGGAAAAGGTCATCATCGTACTGATCTCCTGTAGTGATGCTTCATCATCACCCATACCTAACTCCATCTCATTCACTAATCCCGCGTATAAGGAACTATCATCCGTTGATATCTGAACAACTTCTATATCATCAAGTCTATTCTCACGGCCTTTAACAATAACGACCTCATACTCTTTGGATTGATGAATAGATGAAGTGATATAAAGAAGTGTTTTACCTGGTTCTACATTAATAAATGTAAAGGTTCCATCACCTCCTGTAGTCACTTGAAGCCCGCTCCCCTGAAGTGTTACTAACACACCACTCACTGGTTGATTGGATACAGCATCCACTACCCTGCCCTCAAGGGAGGTACGACTCTCTTGAGCTTGTAGTGGGAGTACCAACATCAGTAGTACGGAGAAAGCTGATAACAGCTTTGTAATTTTTTGCATACTTTTTATTAATACGATTAATTTCAAAAAACCAACAGCATAGTACTAGAAGCAAAATAGCTAGTACTATGCTGTTGGGCACTACTTATTATCAATTATATTTGTCACTATAATACACTTTACTCTACAGTAATATCATCTATCAAAAGATTGTATTCTGATTGTTTTCCTACCTTAAGAGCGAATAACGTATCACCTGCATCTTTATTAGGTACCAAACCACTAATATCTAGAGTCACCTTACGCCACTCTCCATTGGTATCTATAGTGCCGATATAGTCATTTTTTTCTGTTGGCTGTAACATGGCATCACTACCACTTAGATCACCTAGATTGAAGCACTTATAGTCAATACCCATTTTAGGTTTTTCTACTTTAGTAGTATATACATTACATGTCAATGACTTAGAAGCTTTTCCTTTAACATAAAATACAATTTTAGACTTCCCTTCTAGAGAGTAGCCATCCTGCACTAATGTGGTAAAGACATAACTATTTTTATCACCAATGGTTGTCGCTAATTTCAACGCCTTAGAATTATCACGTCCTTCACCCGCAGCACTTTCTTCAGCAAAATTTAACCCATATTGATTCAAAGAAGCTTTAAAAGCAGCAAAGTCTTCAAAGTTAGAGCCAGGGAATAGCAGTTGGTTATCTCCTGGGGTTGGGTCAGGTGTTGGATCTGGATCCGGATCTGGATCCGGAGTAGGCGTATTACCACCAACTAGCGAGCCTTTATCCACAAAGGTTTTTAGCTCTTTGACCTGCCATGTGCCAGATGCAGCATCTGTACAAGTATATTTCAGAGCAAAACGCACATTACTTTCACCAAATACAGATGCAGGAAATTTAATATTTCCTGATTCCACGTTGTTCCAGTCTTTTCCAGTTGGATAGTTTGGAATAGTCACTTGAGTCCATGTAGCTTTCGTAGCATCGTCAGTATAATCTGTACTGAACCAAACGGTAAGCTGATCCTTCATAAGACTCACATCACCCATATTCCAAGTGTGCATAAAGTGAATATAGCCAGCTTTTGTGTCACTTAGATCCATCGCTGGAGATATAAGCCAATCTTCATTCTCATATGACTTTTTGGTAGCATTATCATAACCAGAGATATATGCATTTTTATACTTGGTATTCACGTTCCATGACTGATCGCCCTTCACAGATTGAGCAGCAAATGGAGCCAGCTCGGTATCAAAAGGAGCATTTATGATCAGTTTAGTTGGATCACCTGGTGTAGGATCTGGATTCGGGTCTATAGGATTATTATCCTCTGGATCAAGAATAATAGGACCGTCAGGACTCTTTCCATCCAACCAATCATTAATTTTAGCATTACCAATGACAAGTTGACCTTCAGAGTTTATTAATATATCAATGACATGCTTATGCCCCTGCACAGTCTCAAGCTCTATTGGCTTAGCCTCTTTGCCTACCCCATTGACATTAACCTTAACCTTAGCTAAATTTTGAGGTGGTAGAATAAACGATGCTTGGTTCACCTCATCAACCTTATTCAGCTTTTGGGTTAAGGTCTTCTTCGTTGTACCTGTCACAACCTTTCCATCAATCAGGTTCATAGAACCATCTACGAGAGCATCTGTCAATGATAGATCCTTTCCATCTATACCAATAGCTTCTGACTTCACATTAAATACAACCAAGGTTAAGGAGTGATCGAAAACCATAGTCGCATTATTTTTTGAGCTAGTTACCCCTTTGACGTTATCCGAATATAATAAATCAATCAAGGCATGATTTGATTGATTAGACGCATCAAACTTATATTCTAGAGATGTACCCTGATTAGCATTATATGGATAATAAGCAATCAAATTGGCTGTCTGATTCTCAAGCCAAACGCCTTCTATAACTGATGTAAAGTTACCATCTCCATCAGTAGTAACATACTTACGATTTCCTTTGCGACCACCATTATCGATCAGGTTATCATTAGACAAAACGTCACCAGTATATGGATAAACACCTATCTGGTCATTAGCTTGCCACTTATTGTCTACTGCTCGTGTCTTGAGGTCTGCTATAGCACCATCAAGACTTACATTGCCTTCCCTTTTATCAAAAGGGCTTACTAAATCTTGTGCATCCTGACGACAACATGATGCCATAAACACCATAAGTGTTAGTAGCAGGATGGAACTAAATTTTGTTACATTTTTCATATCCTTCACTATTTATTGATTTTTATTATTACCATTTTGATCTATCTTTTTGGTTCTTTACTTCATTAGCAACATCTTTAGGTAAATGAGTAAAGAATGTTACACCTAACTCCTTTTCAAGAGCCGCCACTGTTGTTATATGGTCATACCATTTACTATTAATTCTATTGTTAGGCATCTTTACCGCAATAGAATAATACTTTTGATCTTTTCTATCATAACGAAGCATAACTTTCCATGAGTAATCTGGAATAGGAATTTGATTACCGCTCTTATCTACACATGTATTGGAAGTATTAGGATCAAATATTGGACCTGTTACCACATAGATAGTATCATTATCATTCTTACTACCCCACGACTTTTCAAGGTCTTCAAAAGCTTTCCAATTACCACCATTATGTGTTTGGTACTGAGGAATCATATTACTAAAGTAGAATGTCGTTTTATTCAAATTGCTAGTAGCAGTTCTAGCACTACTAGCCAGCATATGGCCTCTACTTTGACTCATAGAGTATGATCTCCTTAAGTCAGGTTGATACTCTTTTGGAATCTCTGGATCCCATCCCCACGCATTTGTTCTCTTAACATTCCCCATGCAGTCTGGATACATAGGATAAGCCACCCAATATGGCATCCTGCTATTCTTAGAAATGTATAGAGTATAATTACGACGCTTTCCTCCTACAGTTGACCCTCCTGCAAAATAGCTATCCGGTACCATGTGCATGTGATACAAACCGTCGGTCATCTTACCCTTATATACAACAGGGATTTCCATATAATGTGCTCTTTCGTCACTTGGCTGTCCTGGATCTGGTTCTGGATCTGGACCTGGAGTTGGATCTGCTCCACCTATCACCTTACCAGCATCAGCCTTAACTACCAAATTATTGATCTCCCATGTACTGGCATTGCTATCTGTACTAACGTACTTAAAGGCAAAACGGACATTACTCTGACCCAAGACCTCCTCAGGGAACAATATCTCGCCAGACTCCACAAAGTCCCATCCATTGGTAGATGGATAGTTCTTTATATCCACCTTAATCCATTTTGCTGTCTGTACATTATCCTTATAGTCCAGAGAGAAATAAAGCGTTGCTTCGTTTTGCATGTTAGAGGCAAAATTGATAGCGTGCTTGAATGTAAGTTTAGCAATGGTAGCTCCGGTCATATCAAACTGTGGAGAAATCAGCCAATCCTCATTAGCATAAGCTCTTTTCTCGACAGCATTGTATCCAGACATCTTAGCATAGGTCTGTCCATTCTTATTAGAACTATGTATCCACTTATAATCACCTAAAACAGATACTCCAGTAAAGCCTTCTAAATCATTGGTAAATGGAGCTTCGAGCAATATCAAGTTCGCTTCTCCTTGTGGCTTCTTCTTTGCAGCCTGAACAATGTTAATGACTCTTACCCTCTTCTCACCTTGAGCCCTAGTAGAGACAGTATTATTCTTCGGAACGATGGTTATCACAACCTTTGCCCTACGCTCCTCATAGGTTGGATTCTCTTCTAACGTAATAGTGAGATCTCCAGGACCTTGGGTTGTGGACTGAGAAAGTTTTACGAAGCTATGATCTGAAACAGCTGTCCATGTCTCATTACTTTTGGCGTCGATGGCAATCGTCTTAACCAACTCTCCACTAGTATTATCAGCAGGAATTTCTAGATCCTCAGTAGTTGATACTCCATCTTCCTCTCCTACCACATCACTGGCATCACCATCCTCCATAGGATCGATAATAGCACCATCAACTAATAATTGAAGAGTACCGGCACTAGAGATGGCAAAAGGTAATGTATAGCGATAGCCCCCCTCTAGCATTATGGCTTCGGTCTCAGTTATTTTATGAGAATACCTTTTTCCATTAACAATAAAAGTTACTACAGCATTTTTTAGCCACTGCCCTGGCAGTAACATATAGCTAAGAGAGACTGTACCACCATTCTCACTATTCAAATGACCTGAAAGCGCACCTTTCTGACTACCCAAAATCACCTCTCCAGTAGAGATATCAAAAGAACCCTTAACAATAGTTCCATCAAGAATAGACTGTACGCCATCTAAGTCAGAGCCATCTTGAGCTACAAGAGTCAGTCTCAACTGGCTAAGTTTATGATCAAACAGTAGAGAAACCCGAGGGTTAGCTAAACTAGCTGATGTCGTACTCTGACCATAGAGCAGATCTAATGAAGATGGATTACTTTGATCTGAGACATCTAGAGGTATCCTAAAGTCATCACCAACATTATTATAATATGGATAGTAAGCTATTACATTAATATTCTTACCAGGTTTCAATTTAATAGAATTCCCAGAAGATTGGAACAGACCTGTACCGTCTGTAACAAACTTATAATTGGTTACATTCTCATACACTACACCATCTGATAATGAGGCTCCACTATGCACTGCATATACACCTATCATATCATTAGCCTCCCATGATGAATCATAGGCCCTCATTGGTGAAATTTGACTATTTATAGTCAGAGAAGGTTCTACCACAGGGTTCCCCTCACCATTTTCTTTACAGGAAGTAGCAAGAATAATCATCAACCCACAGAATAGCACCGTTAGTTTTCGCAAATCAATTAACATATCAATCTTTTTATCATTGTGGATACATTGCGTGCTTTTTAACAGTCACTGCCAAAAGCACGCACTAGTCAGCTACAAATGTAACCATTAATTAAATTACAACCTAACATTTTAATGTTATAAATAATTAAGTATAAGTTAAGGGGAATACAGCTAACTTATATTTATATCTATGACTTTTACCCCATTTTTCACATTAAAATCCTAAAAAAGATAAAGAATTATCATCAATAAAATCACCTCTATTGATACCACACAAACATGGTAGCCTAAAGACTCCTCGAAAGAGTCCTGACCATTAGTCACACATTACAATTTATCCTATTACTGTACGCATCAAAAGCACACAGCACACTAGACACTGAAACAAAAAAAACACTAAACACGCCTATCCAAGTTTGAATACAAGGGGTTGTTTCGAAAGATAAAAGCTGACAAAAAATTAGTTATATAAAAACGCAACGCTTCTTATAGGAAACATATTTCTTTTATATCACAAGAAGGAAAGTTTCATATAGGATGGATTTCAACTGACCATAACGCTCGATTCCTAAAAGCCAACTATCAATTATTACGTTATAAAAAAGTCAATATTGACTTGAAAAGAATCTCATAAAACACTCACCCCAAAAAGCGATACTAATGACAAAATAAAGGGAAGTAGCTGCGGAGATTTCCTCTTATAAAAAAAGCAAAAAAAGAAAAAGCTTTATAAGATTATTGCTACCTTTACGTTTAGAAAGGGGAGGGGTTTATTTCAACTATATTCATACACTTATGATTTACAAAAATGATATGAAAGCCTTCTTCAGAAGGCTCACAGAATTATCAACTGAAGGCAAGAGGTTCTTCTTTCTTATCAATTATCCCATGACCGAAGCAATGCTTTTTGACCTTGATTCAAAAGAAGAGGATCTCAACAAAGATAGCTTATCATTTGACTTCGGATATGTGAATTATGGATATAAAAGCACCTCCATATCACCCTCTCAGAAGCATAGAGAATTAATCAAGCACCCTGAGCCACAAAGCGAATACGCAAAACGCTTTGACATCGTTTATAAGGCTCTAAAGGCAGGCGAAATATCCCTAATCAATCTCACTTTAGCAACGGACATCACATGTGATCAATCGCTAAAAGAGATTTACTTAACGTCTAAAGCTAAGTACAAGGTATTAGTGGAAAATCGCTTTGTCTGCTTCTCACCCGAACGATTCATATATGTAAATAAAGATGGTATTGTCTCATCACACCCCATGAAAGGAACCATCAGCACTGATGTTCCTAACGCAGCACAAGTCATCATGGATGACCCTAAGGAACAAGCAGAGCATGCTAATATGGTAAAGTCCATGGAAGAAGAACTAGCTAAAGTGGGCAAAAACGTATCCGTGCCTAGATATAGATACATAGATGAGATACACACAGAAGATGGTGGGCTACTGCAAGTCAGCTCAGAAGTCAGAGCCGAGCTGGCTAGCGACTGGCGTGAACATTTAGGAGAAATAATAGAGAAACTACTACCAGCAGGCTCCATAGCTGGCATACCCAAAGAGGCAGCCATCAGAGTCATCAATGAAGCAGAGCATCACGATCGCGGTTACTACTCAGGCATCTCTGGTTATTTTGACGGAGAGGAGCTAGACACATCTGTGATGATCCGTTTCATTGAACAGAGTCCAAGTGGTCAGCTTATATTCCATTCTGGTGGCGGTGTGACAATTGACAGCATATGTGAGAGAGAGTACAAAGAGGTCCTTGCTAAGATCTACCTTCCCAAATGACTTTACTTGAAACTATAGCAGTTATCGATGGAAAAATAAGGAATGCAGCGTACCATCTTCAAAGGATGGTACGTTCTGCAGGACTCAGCCACATAGACCTTGATGAGGTGCTAAAACAAAGTTCGCCTGAGATCAATCCAAGTGAATACTACAAACTAAGAATTATATATAACGGACAAGGCATCATCTCTTCCGAACTCGCACCGTATCATTTTCGACCAATAAGCTCTATAATACTTAGGTCAGCGACACCTGAATTGGACTACAGCCGAAAGTATGCTGATAGAAGTGCGTTAGATACATACAGTGACGGTCTACGAGAGGGAGCCATTCCTCTCATCATAAAGAATCGGTTTGTCACAGATACAACGTACACCAACGTCTGCTTCAGAGGAAAGGATGGCAGATGGGTAACCCCTTCTACCCCACTCCTAGAAGGGACCATGCGGCAGTACTTATTGGATCACGAAGAGATAGACGAAATGGATATAAGAGTGTCGGACCTAGCTCATTTTGATGCCGTTGCATTAATCAATGCTATGATCCCCCTTGGAAAAGCTATTTTGCCTATCTCTTCTGTTAATTTTGGTATCTTTGAAGCGGATATATGATATAGAAGAATATGAGCAAAACGGTTTCAAAAGAACTTATCCAAAGAGCCAAACAAAGATTTGGAATTATTGGAAATAGCGAAAGCTTGAATAGAGCCATAGAGGTAGCTATAATGATAGCCCCCACGGATGTCAGCGTACTTGTGACTGGCGAAAGTGGTGTGGGTAAGGAGAGCTTTCCACAAATAATTCACCACAATAGTATCCGAAAGCATGGCCCTTATGTAGCAGTCAATTGTGGTGCAATTCCGGAAGGAACAATTGACTCCGAACTATTTGGGCACAAAAAAGGCTCATTTACTGATGCTGTAAACGAGCGAAAAGGGTATTTTGAAGTGGCTGATGGGGGGACTATCTTCCTTGACGAAGTGGGAGAGCTACCACTAGCTACTCAGGCTAGGCTACTGAGAGTATTAGAGTCTGGCGAGTTCATGAAAGTCGGATCAAGTGATGTTCAGAGGACAGATATCCGCGTGGTGGCGGCTACTAATGTAGACTTAGCTGAAGCGATTAGCAAGAAAAAGTTTCGTGAAGACCTGTTCTATCGACTTAATACCGTCACCATAGAGCTACCACCTCTAAGAGAAAGAGGCTCTGACATTCAGCTCCTCTTCAGAAAATTCGCATCCGACTTTGCAGATAAGTACCAGATGCCCCCTATTCGACTAAGTGATGATGCTCAGCAACTGCTACAGGGCTACACATGGCCTGGGAACATCAGACAACTAAGAAACCTAGTAGAGCGTATTAGTGTCATTGCAGAGGATAGGAACATTGACTACGAGATGCTCGAGAGACAACTTCCAGCCAATGCTTTAGTGAAACATCCTGCTATCATCCAGAATAGCTACGTGAACTATGGCGATGACGCCTCTAGTGGCTCGAACATCGGCGGACAACTACCTCCTAACGCATCTTTAGGGGCATTATACACTATGATGCGTGAGATGAAAGGGAACCTCGGTGAGCTAACCCAACTGCTATACCGTATTCTACAAAATCAGAATACGATGCAACCCTCTTTTAGTCTACCGCAAAAACAGGAGGAAACGCACCGCTTCCCAAAAAGTGAGGATGTCATACCTATAGATGAGATTGAAGAAATCATCAGTAGCGACAAGGTCCTTACCCTCAAGGAGATGGAGACCAAATATATAGAACTGGTATTAGAAAAGAATAAAGGAGCTCGCAAACAAACAGCTGAAGATCTTGATATCTCAGAAAGAACCTTATATAGAAAGCTGAATAAAGAATGAAAACAATGACCAAAGCACTTAAATTCATCGTCATCATTTCTCTTCTGGTTACTTCAATGACCAGTTGCGGAATACCGTCATATAGGCTTAATGGTGCTAGCATCGACTATACAAGGATCAAAACCATAAACATTTCTGACTTCCAAAATCTAGCTCCGATTGTATATCCTCCGCTGGCACAAAAGTTTTCAGAAGATCTAAAACATAGATTTCAAACTCGTACACGGTTGGTTCTCACCAATAACGTAGGAGATCTTAACATTGAGGGGGAGATCATAGGATACGATTTAACAGCAGAAGCTGTACAGGAAGATGCATACGCAGCACGTACTAAACTGACTATGAGGATTAAGGTGCGCTATACAAATACGATAGACGAGAAAGAAAGTTTTGAAAAGGAATTCTCTTCTTTCGCAAGCTTTGATAGCAACAAGATGTTCAACGAAGTTCAGGACGCCCTCTGTGCTGAGCTGACTGAAGATATAATCAATCAGATATTTAATGCCACTGTAGAAAATTGGTAACCCCCCTACCCTATGACCAGTGAAGAATTACGAGATATATTGGAGCAACCTGAGTTATTGACATCGGATCAATTACCAGACCTCATGGCCCTGAGTAGACAATACCCCTACTCAGCACCCCTTCATATATTAATTCTATTATGTTTGCATAGAATAGGTGATCTACGTTTTTCAAGTGAGTTACATCGAAGAGTACTGTATATCCAAGACCTCTCTCACCTCTTCATACTCTTAGATAGCAATGGCAAGGCACAAAATAAAGTAACCACCAGCAAGCTACACGTAGAGGAGGAAGAGGAATCAGGATTTGACTTAATCAATACCTTCCTTGAGGATCACCCTGATGACACTAGCGAAATTGATTACATATTATCACTAGACACACATACAACTGACGAACCACTAAGGGAGCCAGAAGAAAAGGAAGACGAAGTATTAAGCAGCAGTGAAATAATTTCCTCCTTTCTAGACAAGGGGGAAGAAGCTGAAGTCATCAAGCCAATTGAGGAACAGACTGAGACAGCAGGACCAAAGGATACATCCCTAGCTGAAGATGAATTACTCACTGAGACACTGGCAAGAATATACATTCGTCAGGGAAAATATGATCGAGCACTAAAAATATTAAGGCAAATAAATTTGGAATATCCAAAAAAAAGTGGTTACTTTGCACAGCAAATCAGCTTCTTAGAGAAGTTGACACAAAACAACGGAAACTAAAGAACCTTTATAGGTTTGTTTTAACAAGATAAGAGAACAGTATCATGTACATTTTTCTTTCAATACTGATTGCGTTAATCGCAATAGCATTAGTATTTATTGTCACTATCCAAAATTCAAAAGGTGGAGGTTTGGCATCTGGTTTTTCCTCTTCCAATAATATCATGGGAGTGCGTCGTACTACTGACCTATTGGAGAAGGTAACTTGGGGTTTAGCCGTTGCTATGGCTGTGCTATGCATCTTAGCTGTTCGCTGGGCACCTCGTGCCGCCAATTCTGGTCAGGATGAAAGTGTCATCGTTGATTACATTGACAAAGCGACCGTACCAGTTCCAGTAGAGGCACAACCTTTTGGAGACCAACCTACTACTGAGGACTCATCGTCTAACGATATGCCTACCTCGGAAGAGGCTGCATCTAGCACTGAGGAAGTAGCGAAGTAAAGTAAAACAATCAATCCAAGAGTTATTAGTAAGCAAATAATTTTATAGATAATGACTTCTCAGTAAGATGCTGACTGCGAAGGATTTTATCGTAATTTAGTTGTAAGCCTATTGCTCTAGGATATATTATATTTAACGCGTAACAGAATAAAATATATGTCACGAATTTGTCAAATCACTGGTAAAAAGGCAATGGTGGGAAATAAAGTTTCTCACTCATTGAAACGTACAAAACATACTTTCAATGCAAACCTTTTCGACCGAAAGTTCTATTGGCCTGAGCAGGACTGCTGGATTCAGATCCGTGTATCTGCTGCTGGCTTACGTCTTATTAATAAGATTGGACTAAATGCTGCGTTGATTAACGCTGAACAAAAAGGCTTCCTTAAGGAGTACAAAATCCTTGATATGTAATAGCGAAGCTTTACTTAAAAATAACATCAAAGAATAAGGAGTATAGGCTATGTCTAAGAAATCAAAAGGCGATAGAGTACAGGTAATTCTAGAGTGTACTGAGCACAAAGAAAGTGGATTACCAGGCACTTCAAGATATGTAACGACCAAGAATAAGAAGAATACTACTGGTCGTCTTGAACTTAAGAAGTACAACCCTATCCTAAAGCGCATGACTGTGCATAAGGAAATCAAGTAATAATAGTACTTGAGACATAAAGTTTTTAGAAGAGTATCATTCAATAAAAAGAGATAAGGAGAGTATCCTATGGCAAAGAAACCGGTAGCAAGACTACAAAAAGGCGACGGACGTACTTTCTCAAAGGTCATCAAGATGGTTAAATCACCTAAGTCAGGTGCTTATACTTTCAAAGAAGAGATGGTACCTAATGAGATGGTACAGGAGTACTTCAAGAAGAAGTAATTTATATCCGAGGGGGAAATGAAGGTCTGAGGACTCGTTGAATATATAAGACGTAGTCACAAAGCTAAGACTTTTCATAAAGATAAAAGCTTAGAGGATAAGATGCGATCCTCTAGGCTTTTCTCTTATATAATAAACACCGTATATTTCAATATGACTAGGTTTTGATTAACTTTGCACACACAGACCCTATATATTGATTACAAAAGAAATGAAGCAAAGGAAGGAAAAGACAGACCTCAGAGCATGGTTACCCATTTCTAAAAAAGAGGTTCAGCTGCGAGGTTGGGATGAATTGGATATAATCCTATTCAGTGGTGATGCCTATGTAGATCACCCATCCTTTGCTAATGCTGTTATAGGTCGTGTCCTCGAAGCAGCTGGGTATCGTATCGCTATCATACCGCAACCAAATTGGAGGGATGACCTTCGAGACTTCAAGAAATTGGGTAAGCCTAGATTATTCTTTGGAGTGTCCCCTGGGAATATGGACTCAATGGTCAATCACTACACAGCAGCAAAGAGAAAACGTAGTGATGACGCATACACCCCTGATGAACGAAGTGATATGCGTCCTGACTACCCGAGTATCGTTTACACCAAAATCCTCAAAGAGTTATACCCCGATACACCTATCATCCTTGGAGGCATTGAGGCCTCTCTTCGGCGACTAACACACTACGATTACTGGCAAGATAAACTCTTACCAGGAATGCCCTACATGAGCCATGCAGACATTACGATATACGGCATGGGAGAGCGTTCGATCCTAGCCATAGCGGATCTGCTGAATAAAGGAGCATCCCTGAGCAACATTTCAGCATTACCACAAATAGCATATAAGGTATCTCAAAAAGAGTTTGTACCTATGGATGGCGATATAGCACTACACAGTCATGAACAGTGCTTGAAAGACAAGCGTTCGTATGCCATGAACTTTAGACATATTGAGGAGCAAAGCAACTCTATGATACCGCACAGGATCACGCAGGAAGTCGGAGAGGATGTCATCATAGTTAATCCGCCCTATCTTAAGCCCACAACTGAAGAGATGGATCATTTCTACTCACTTCCATACACCAGGTTACCACATCCAAGATATAGAGGCAAAACAATTCGAGCCTATGAGATGATTAAGCACTCCATAACGATGCACAGAGGTTGTTTCGGTGGCTGTGCCTTTTGTACAATATCTGCACACCAAGGAAAGTTCATCAGCTCACGAAGCAAAGAATCCATTCTAAACGAGGCTAGAGACATTACCATGATGGATGACTTCAAAGGATATATTAGCGACCTCGGTGGCCCTAGTGCAAATATGTATAGAATGGAGGGAAAAGATCTCTCTATTTGCAAAAAATGTCTGCGCCCTACTTGCCTTCACCCAAACGTCTGCCCGAATCTAAACGCAGACCACACCCCTTTACTTAAGGTTTATAAGGAAGTAGACCAAGTTGAAGGGATTAAGAAAAGCTTTATCGGAAGTGGGATACGTTATGACTTAATGATGCATGACTATAAATCGCAAGATCTTAAAAATGCGGCGAAGAAATACACCGAAGAATTAATTACCAATCACGTCTCTGGGAGACTAAAGATTGCTCCTGAGCATACCTCTCCCAAGGTCCTATCTCTCATACGAAAACCTTCATTTGATTGCTTCTACCTCTTCAAAAAAGAGTTTGACCGAATTAATCAAGAGAAGGGTCTACGCCAACAGCTTATTCCCTACTTCATATCAAGCCATCCTGGCTGTACCGAGGAGGATATGGCAGAGTTGGCACTAATCACAAAGTCCCTTAACTTCCAACTAGAGCAGGTTCAAGATTTCACCCCTACTCCAATGACAGTAGCAACTGTCATATACTACAGTGGCTACCACCCATACACTCTGGAGAAAGTTGAGACAGCCACCACCCCGAGAGAGAAAGAGAATCAGAAGCAATATTTCTTCTGGTACAAAACTGAGCAGAAACAAGGAATCATCAAATCGCTTAAGAGAATTGGACGACCAGATCTGGTTGACAAATTATTTGGTGGCGAACAATCCAGAAAGAAAAATAACCGTAATAAACGCCAACCAAAACAGCAACAAAGCAAAAGGCGTAAAAGATAATACGCGGACCCAATTCTTATATATCTGCAAAAGAACTGCCCGTCACGTTAATCATTTCTAAACCAATCATACACACCCCTATTATAGCTTTATTTTCATTAAATTGAGGGATATCTCAGTTGCAGAGTCTATAAGAAATCACTTTATTTGTATAGTACTTTCAGCTAAAGACATTTATCGTGAAGTGAATTCTTCATAACAATATTATTTAGAACGAAATGAAAAAAAGTTATTGGAAAATTGTTGTTATCGCAATTATCTGCTCACTTTTTGGAGCCGTTGCCGGTGTTGCGATAATGAATACGAATGTAGTAAGTCATTCGTTTTTTAAGGCATCAAATGGGGATAGCTACATCACAGATGTGGCTGATGAATTCAATCAACCCAAGATGACACCGGCAGTATATCACTCAGGTAGTACTCCAGATGATTTTGTTGAAGCAGCTGAGAGGAGTATCAATGGTGTTGTTAATATCACTAGCGAAATATTGATGAGTAACTCTAGAAATGTACCGCAATTTTTCGATCCCTTTGAATTTTTCTTTGGCATCCCAAGTGATCCAGGGCAAGGATCCAGAAGAGGAGAAGTTCCCAAGAAGGTAGGCATCGGATCAGGAGTGATCATAAGTACAGATGGTTACATCATTACAAATAATCACGTCATTAGTGGAGCTTCAAAAATCGTAGTGAACACCAATGACAATAGAGAATATGAAGCAACAATTATCGGAACCGACCCCGCTACGGATATAGCTCTTATAAAGATAGATGCCACAGGATTACAACCTATACCATTCGGGAATAGCGAAACGCTAAAAGTGGGCGAATGGGTCCTAGCCATCGGGAACCCATTTAATCTTACCAGTACCGTAACAGCTGGTATTGTTAGTGCTAAAGGAAGAAGTTCTTTAGGGTCAGGAGACCTCAAAATAGCTAGTTTTATACAAACTGATGCCGCTGTGAACCCTGGCAACTCAGGTGGAGCACTTGTAAATACTAGAGGAGAACTAGTCGGAATCAATACAATGATATACTCTCAGACGGGCAATTATGCAGGATATTCCTTTGCTGTTCCAGTAAGTATCGCCAGTAAAGTTGTTGCAGACATCAAGAAGTATGGTGCTGTGCAGAGAGCTGTATTAGGTGTAGTCGGAACTAATATATGCACCGAAGTAACAGATAAATACGATCTAAAGGTGTCTGAGGGTGCAGTTATCGTGGACTTTGCGTCCAGAAGTTCAGCTAAAGCAGCTGGATTAAAAGAGGGAGACGTGATTACTGCTATCAATGAGACACCGATCCGAAGTATGGGTGAACTTCAAGAGCAAGTCAATAAATACAGCCCGGGCGATAAGGTAAATCTAACCGTGAATAGAAAGGGTAAGGTAGAAGCCTTCAAGGTGATTCTCAAGAATAGTGAAGGGACTACAGAAGTGATTGAGCACACTAACTTCTCTTCTATCGGAGCAACATTTAAGGAAATAGACAAAGCTAAGGCTTCCAGACTTCAAATCTCCTATGGTGTAGAGGTAAATGGGGTCGATAACAAAGGAAAATTTGCAGAAGCTGGGATACAAAAGGGATTTGTTATTTTGGCTATCAATAACATTCCTACTCGCTCAGTGGAAACTGTTGAGAAAATTATCAACGAAGTGATAAACAATGCAACAGACAAAGTGTTATTCATTAAAGGGATATTACCTAATGGTAGGATCCAATATATAGCAGTAGAATTATAATAGGAAACGAAATAAAATAATGCTTGTGATTCAATAGTTTATTGTTTTTTGTGATTCTGTTTAAAGCCTTGGTATCGAGAGATGCCAGGGCTTTTTATTTAATTCTTAAAATACATAGGCATCGTTAGAGTTATTGATATACTTTAGGACCTTCACCTTAGAAATACAGAGGATTGAGCTATATATTAGTACTTTTTCCTAATGAGACCACTAATAAACTTTGGTACTTATTACGCTTAAACAGGATTATTTCGATGGAACTCATTTGCTCACTAATGATGGTCTAGTATCTGAAATAATTATTGTCCGATAATTTGTTTTATTTCCAGTCATCTGAAAGTAACCTCAGCATTATACTTCAGCACCAACTTTGAGAAATAAGGAATCGTGGAATTCAAAATGTATTTACTACTGCTAATAAATCCTCTCAATTATAACAAATACCAGATACAAGAGACATCATCTAGGATTTTGGTGTTTATTTCATGTTCATACGTTTCCAAATAGCTTACGATGCAAAAACTTGCAATAATGGATGATTTTAGGTACCTTTGTGGTCGATTTCGAAATCAATAAAATTTTAGAGTAATGAAGAGAACATTTCAGCCCTCTGTTCGTAAGAGGAAGAACAAGCACGGTTTCCGTTCAAGGATGGCCACAGCTAATGGCAGACGCGTTCTCGCTTCAAGACGTGCAAAAGGACGTGCGAAGCTAACCGTCTCAGATGAAAATTAATAAAGAAAGGCTTACGAGATTTATCTTGTAAGCCTTTTTTATTTGATACAACACTTCATAATGGATCACCGTCGTTAGTATTTGAAAACTTTTAGGCAAGTTCTGATACGAATGACTGTACTCTCAACGGAGATTTCCAAGCAATACATATCTACAATAAAATAGGCCACCTTAAACTCTTTATGAGTTATAAGGTGGCTTATCATATCAAGGTATATTTACCTTATACAGGAGAAAGTATTAAAATCTAAATACTAAACTTGTAACAAAGGAGTTTCTAACTTCTGAAAGCTTGCCACCTCTCACGGAAAGTTCATAAGGGTTGCCATCCTGAGCGGTAAAAGAATATCCTGAGAATGGATATACTGCTTGCTCACGTTTGCTATGTACATAAGCCATATCAATCGCTAAGTCACGGGTCAAGTTGAATCCTAGACCTACACTATAGGTAGAAAAGCTTCTAGGAAGTGTAAAGTCAGCTATCATTCCTGATGAAGGTACATTGTAGTATAGATCCTCCTTAATCGGATCCTGCTTAAGATCTGCTACTTTCATAGGATTACTTGTAAAGCTATACCCACCACGAATAGTCATCCATCCAAGTGGACGAACTTCCAAACCTACTCTATGTGTACTCTCACTACCATAATCTTCTTTTATGAACTGACTCTCAAACGTTTCATCAAAAGAGTCTGGCAACAACAATTTACTGCTGCCAAGGTTGCGGTACTGATAGTCATACGAAATAAACCCATAACGACCCAAAAAGGCCATAGCACTGACAGTTAACTTACCAGGCATAAGCATACCGTAGCTACTGCGATAATCCTCTGTATCAAAGTCTATTTGCCTTTTATCTTCAGGCAAATCCATATTTAGTAATCGAGTAGTAGCACGATAGCTTTCATCATACTTTGCGTACTGAGGTGTAAGGTACGAGATACCCAGACGTGCATAATCACCTAGAGCCACCATCGCACCTAAATTAAGTCCAAAAGACGTACCATTAGTACTCAACATATTACCATACTCCAAGTAGCTATCTGTCTCAAAATCCTCCCTATACATTGAGTAACGAGAATATGTACTAGTACCGAACCTTAGAGATGCTCCAAAAAAATACATATCATTTAGATTTACGGCCATGGTAAGATCTGTACTATTTCGACCTCCTTTTTCGGTCACATTTAGATCAGATGAGATCGGCAAAAGGTATTGGATATTATTATTACCATCTTTGACAAAGAGGTTTGACTTAAATTCTGTTGACTTCAAATCGTTATAAGGAACTTCGATAATAAAAGCTCCATTCATACCCATCGCAACAATCGGATCAACCGGGTTAATAAATGGGTCATACTCTTTATCTCTCAAATAATCACCAGCAGGAACACCTCTATTTATGGCTCTAAAAACCATTAAATCCGTAATACCTCCCGGCATTGGTCCTGATAGTAAACCATAACTCCTATTGTAGTTATACTCCTTCTCGTAGGAGATACCACCATTAATCTTGATATAATTAAGACCAGAAAGCTTAATAAGAGAGCCCGGAAAAAAATAGCTGACATGATTGAAGTTACCTAAGAACTTATCCGCATCTGTTTTTCCACCCATACCCTCAGTAGTGGTGTTCCATTTACCTAAGTCGAACCCCAATGACAAGGTATTTCGCTGGAAGAGACCTGCTCCCGCAGGGTTAATGTACGAAGCAGAAGCATCTGCCCCTACAGCACCCATAGCACCTCCAAGTGCTTGGGAACGAGCTGACCCTTGTGTCCCAGTCTTAATATTACGATACGCATCTGTTGGGGCCTGTGCATAGGCAGAAAGGAAACTTGCTCCCATGAGTAGAAGCCCCAATACGGTATATATCTTTTTCATAATGTTATTCTTCTTACACTATTAGCTAACTAATACTTATCTACTACGTTGTGACCTATTGTTACTCCTATTGGTAGTACCACTGCTCCGACTTGAACTACTACTAGTTGAACGACTCACGCCACTTCTGTTAGAGGTACGCTGAGTATTGCTTCGGTTATATGTACTATTACTAGATCTAGAGCGAGTGGTTGATGAGTTGTATGTCCGACGATTAGTAGGTGATCCAGACCTATTATATCTACTATTAGATCTATTAGTATTTCCTTCATACCTTCTACTTGTAGAGGTTGAATTTCCTCTAGTACCATAGTTATAACGCGAACCAGTCTGACTACTAGACCTATTATAATAATCACGACTACGGTTACTTCTAGTATTACCTAATGCTCTACCATAGATTTCGTCATGAACACTCCTTCCATTGGAACTCCTATAAGTATTACCTGATGAGTGTCTTGCGGTCCCAAAATTACCTGAGCTTCTGCCATACCTAGAGTATGGTTTGCTATAATAGCTATCGCGGTAGCCTGACCAAACACCATCATAGTAGCCATTCCAGTAACCACCATAATAACCACCATAGTAGCCACCATAATAACCGCCATAATATCTAGGATAATGTGGCCATCCCCATCCACTGTAGAACCATGGATCATATCTATACCATGGATCATACCATGAATCGTACCAAGGATAACTCCATGAAGACAGCCATCCATAACGATAAGGGCTATACCCCCAAGATGGGCCATAATTAATGACGACATTCACACCGCTATTCCAATCTCTACCATAGTATGAGTTGGACCATGGGTCATAATAGTCATAGTCATCAATGACATAAATCTTACTAGACCCACTTAATACAATAACTTCGTCATTGTCACTAAATCTTCGTATTCTCTTACCATACTTACCAAGAGGTCTCTTATCACCAGATCTGCCATCTAGGTTATCGAGGTTTTGCTGCATCTCTTGATCAGTGACACCTAGATCTCTACGATTATACCAATCCTCTATGTTAGCATAATCAGCTTGACTTAAATCTTCAGCGTTCTGCTCTTGATATCTTTGTCTTTCGACCTCCTTGATCCTCTCTTCTCTTCTTTTACGTGCCAGTTCTTGCTCCTGAAGCTCCTTTTTGTGAATCTCCCGAGCTTTAGAAGGCGTTATGTATGCATCATCCTGTGCTAGTGCTACAGGAGCTGATAAAAATGCACCCATCGCCAATATAAGCATCCATTTAATTGCCTTCATATTACATCCTCCATTATTTATTACAAAAATATTTGCACTCTTTAGGTGCTTTTCCTTACGCAAGATACTAATTTTTATCTACCTTACGTTATTTTGACGTCAAAAACCACCCATACGTTTAATACCAATTACTCTGCTATTGAGAGAGATATTCTCTGAAAAAATCACATTGAAGATTTCAGCATACAAGAAAAAAGCAAAAACAATTATATCTCGCCATGCTCTACCATTACTAGACGGCTCAGATCATAGCCCAGCGACTCTGCAACTCGCTTATACTTATTTATGATATCATCTGGCATTGAAGGAGTACGTGATAGAAACCAAATATAGTCCGTATTCTTCCCTACTACTAGTGCATACTCATAATCTCCATCTAACTGTACAACATTATAGGGGGAATAAAACGGTCCAAAGAATGAGACCTTTAATCGCCCAATATTAGGGGAAGCAACAAGCTTAGCCTTACCGACAGCTTCAGACCATTTATTCTCTTTATACTTATACCCTCGATTAACTACTTTTATGCTACCATCTTCATTCTTAGTATAATGTGCGGTTGTATTATTAATCTCTTTTTCATACTTGAAGTCAAACCTAGCAATCTCATACCATTTTCCCAGGTATTTGTCGGGATCAAAATCAGTCACAACTTTTGCACCTTTGGGCTTTCGTGCACACGGAAAAAACAAGAAAGAGGCAACAAATGCCACTATAAATACTCCAGCAATCCAAATTAAATCAGTTTTCTTAGCCATACTATCTACTTATGTTATTAGGTTATTTAAGTTTATTATATTCCATATAGCAATCACTCATTTACTTTTACAATATACACGAAATAATATTTCTAAAAAAAGGGAGCGTAGTCCAGCAATTAGCCAGCACCCACGTTTTACTAAGAACCCCGAACAATAAACATGGTTGTAAAATAGATCAAGGATTCGTTGAAAAATCCACACTCCTCATAATAATAGTGTTAGTCATCATCAGTCATACACAGCACAACTAAATGATAACCAAAACCTTAACACTCTTGAAGTCCAGACTGGGCTTGAACCAGTGACTCCCTGATTATGAGGGTAGGATTCGCAAATGTCAGCCTCTGTTAATCAATACATTAGGATGGTAAGAGATTCCGTTTTGAATTTTTCGTTTAAAATAGGTGTTAAATATTTACACAACTTTAAACATTGCATATTAGGAAATTAGATTTAAGGCTCTTATTAGTCCATCATTTCGAATTCTCCGTTGAAAACTTGCTGTAACACTTTGAGACAGATTATCACAGTTTGTTACAGAATGGTCAGGTATCCCGTTTAAAACGACATTTATTTTCATAAAAAAAAGTGTTAGTTATCATCTCGCTGTATATTGTACACGACTGATAACTAACACTTTAACATTCTTGTGGTCCAGACTGGGCTTGAACCAGTGACTCCCTGATTATGAGTCAGGTGCTCTAACCAACTGAGCTACAGGACCAATAGATTAAAATCTATAAATGCTTTACTTTTATCGATTGCAAAGATACAAAAAAATTATTATTTCACAAGCGATTGAGCAAAGCAACTAGCTGTTCGGAAGTCGTAATCCTATGCATAACCTCACCACCCTTCTCAAATAAGAAAAGAGTTGGGAGTGATGACAAGTTATAATACCCGACTAACTGAGAGTATCCACCATTTTTCTCCTGCAGATTAATCCAAGGTAATTTTTCAGAAACAGACTGCCACACATGTGGATCTCTATCTAAACTAACTTGGACAATCTTCAAACCCTTCTTGGCATACACCTCATATATACCCGCTAACTGCTCTATTGCTGCAGGGGACCAATTAGCTTCCATTGTACTAAAGCACAATAACGTAGGAGATTGAGCTACAATACTAGATAAAGCCACCTGATTACCATGATTGTCGGGTAATTCAAAATCAATATAGGATACTTCCTCGACCTTATGACTACTTACCATTTCATTCGCAACACCAGCGTCCTCTTTTTGCTTTTTCTGAGCTCTCAATACTGCCATAGATCTCAATGCCAATTTCTCTAGATGCTTAGTACGAGGACTCTCTGGGTAGTTGTGGAGATGAAGATTTGCCACTGCAGCAAATGCCTTCGAGTCAGTCTTATCATAAATGTTAAATATCAAATTGCCATCGACTTGTTGAAAGAGTGCAAAGTATGCAGCTGCAGACCCAGGATCATTATATATATACTTGGTTGCAACATTCTTATAAAGACCTAAGATACTATCTCTCTCTAAGGCAAAGTCATAGAGTGAAAGCCCTCCATCATTATATTTATCAATGAGATGCTTCAGCTCTCTGTCTGTATCCAACTGCGTTAGCCAGACTTCCCTAATCTGCTTGGCATCTCGACTTCCCTCAATTGTATAGCTGATCTGAAAACTCTCTTTATCTGCTGCTACAGTAAGAGTGACGGGCTCTGAAATACTAAAAGGTATAACCTGAGAATCAAGCCGCAATCTATAATAATCTGGGGTAGATGGGACTTCGTGCTTAAACGAAAACTTACCCTGATCCGACAATTTTACGGAATCAAGTATAATGGTCTTATCTAACTCCAATTGCTCTAAGTACAAAACCTTCTGATTTGCACCTGCAACAGCTCCCTCGACCTTAAACTGCTCACTCTTTTTGCAACTACTTACAGACAATAATAGCAGTACTATAATAACAATTTTATCTACTCCTCTACTCATACCTATATATCTTTATATCTATTACTCTATATCTACCGGGAACAGAGTCTTAATAGTCTCTTCCTTATCCCCTATTTGTACATGTATCAATACAACCCCTACCCCCTCAAATGGTGCTCTAGGTAATATATGCTTACCCCCTAGTATTTCGGACGAATACAGACGCTGTCCTTGAAGTGTATATACATCCAGTTTATTACTGTGCTCGTCTGGCACCGGTACTGTTACGATCAAGCCATATCCAGGCATATTTTCTAGGAGAAGAAGTGGCTGACTGTCATCATCATCCGTTATGAAAGGGTGTGAAATTAATGGCTCTAGCCACAATGATGCACTTTCATAGGCTTTCTCCCATCGACCACCAATCATCCTGTATAATGTCCCACGTTCTGGATCTTTATGTTGCTGATGTACCAAAGTTATCCCATCGGGGATCGAGCCATTCACCAGCCCAAAGATGACCTGACCATCATTAGGAATAATTAATGGCTGTGAAAACTCTAAAAAGAGTTCTGCCATCACAGGACTTCCCTCTACACCTTGATTTTTCTTCTTAAGAGGAAGAGGAAAAGAAGCCTTTAGATTCACCTTCGTCCGTCCCAATTCTTTACGGCCCTCATCACCGAAGATAGCCAACTCGATAGCTTCATCTCCACTCAAGTTCATCACTTCCCCAAATACTGTAGAGACCACTAGATACACGCCATGCACCTTTGTTCCTCGTCGTAGCATAAAACTTTCCCCCACCATCGTTGCTTTCGCATCCAGTCCCAATATTTCACGTCTTCCTAACTGTGGCATATCATCACGGATACTAGCGTCTTTCTTCATAGAGATATTGGTGATTCTCCGAATAGGTTCATCACGCACCTCCTTGCTCTTAGATCCATAACATTGAGTACGCCTATCACCACTAGGGTCCAATCTATTAATGATACGGTTACTCTCCACATCAGTTCTCTTCCAAAGCTTCTGAAGAGCAAAGAAATAGTCCGAAGACCTCACTTCGCAATATGAGTTACCCCCGCTTAATCCCCCTAAAACCAAATTATTAGCATCAAAAAGAGGAGAGCCAGAGGATCCAGGTGCAGTAGTTCCTATAGTCCATGAAGGAATAAGGTAATGCTGCTCAGACTCGAAGGGTAGAGAACTTGATAGATATGAGGTTATAGAGATTGTAGAAGACTCATAGATATTAATTCTCTTAGTATTGCCACCAGGATGATGTATATTGATATAAGAGCCACCAGCATTTTCAGAAGCATTCCAACCCGCGTAATAAGCATCATACTCCAATGGAGGTCTTTGATTCATCTCTAGGAGAGCCACATCCGATTTATCTTGGTAGCCAATTAATTCTGCACCTGCTAGGGTCTGGACCGTATTAGGAGCTATCTCTCCACTGCAAGTAGGGGATGAGTAGTTAAAAAAGACGACCGTATTTTCTGCATTTCGCTTAACATTACGAGATGAAAAGTTCTTACTCATCACATGAGCAGCCGTCAAGATTAGAGGGGTTCCATCACCAGAAGTATTATTGACTAACGTGCCCGTGCCCATAGCTGTACCATCAATTCCAATCAAGACCACAGATCTACCAATCTCAGTATATGACGATAGGCAGGCTATCTCTGGGGTACATTCATAACTTTTAGGACCACCCATCTCATATCGAGGAATAGACAACCGCAAAAAGTTCAAGTCTCTCACACCATGATTAACCTCAGCAACCCTGAGCTGCGGAATGGTACCCTCAGGAGACTGTACTTCTATGACCACATCCTCAGCAGCAATAGGCATTGTAGGTAATACCTTTTGGCCATTATTATTAATGGCACCAAAGCCCCCAATGTAATTCTCTTTATTAAAAGAGTCATATACATATAAGAGTCCACCTTCGGGCAACTCAAAGCGGTCAAAAAAGAAACTCAGACTCTTTGCACCACTTGACCGCACACGATACCGCCAAACTTGCGTCCCATCTGCCAACTGAAATTTCTCCCCATTCTGTATTACATCAATTTCCCTAACGAACTTATGTGCATATACATACATCCTAAGCCCCTCGGAACTAGACTCCATCTCCATTCGAGCAGAATCGACATCAAAAGCCGCCATTCTAGCCGTAGGCAGTTGCAACACTTCTCCAATGCTAGGAGACTGATTTTCACTCCTTAACATTGATGAAGATACGATCTGAGAGAACGCAAAAGATAACGAAGCTCCCAAGCAGACCATACATAGTAGAACCCTAATCATAGAGACTCTAGCATCGACACGATTCATATCATCACTCAAAAAAAATTAATATTAGTTTACAAATGTACTTAAAATCCAAAGAAAAGTATAACGCCTACTCAAAAATGGCAGGTTAACAACTAAAGGGTATTAAATTATAATACATCATCCGAATCTCAGGAAAGCGATTGGTGACGAAATAAATGGGGCTCTCTGAAGAACCCCCGCTATTAGTAGCATGAATTCTTACTATATCAAGCAAAAGTCCTTCTCATAGGAAAAATTATTTTTTCCTATAGGAAACGTTTCTCCTTCATATAACTAAAATTTCACCTATTTATAACAATAGAAAAACACACTTCAAAAGACCTTTAACACTCTCTATTTAATATTATATATCAACACATATTAGAGTCTTAGTTTGCCTATTTACAACGAATTTATAAGCTATTAATCTAAAATAGCTTATAAAGAGCAGAGAGTATATGTCGAAAAAACTTTTGCCAACTCTTCAATGCTTAGTATATTTGCTACTGACATATACTCAAATCTGAGGTTTAAAGAATTTAATAAATATTATGCGACTCGAAAAAATGTATTTGCCTCTTGCGGCAACGTTACTATTTATACTTCCTATGGGCTCAGCACAAGCCCAAGATAATGCTAGTGGGCATTCCTTCGGTGTAACCCCTGAGATCTCCACGAAAATCTTATTAACAGACTCATTGAGTAACAATCTGAGTCCTGAAGCAAAACGCATCATAGGACGCCCTATGCTTCCCATCCCCAATTACTATACCAATAGGGATACTACATTTTCTGCCTCCTTATTTGCACCTATAGCGTTTGATTTAAGTAATCTCTCCAGCATCAAATTTCCCAAAGAGAAGATTCAGAAAGAAATAGAGATACAAAGTCCGCTTAGAAAGGAATCTATCAGCGAAAAGATGGCTCAGTACGAAACTGACCGACTAGCAAATAATAAAGTATCAAAAGTTATAGCCTTTGCCACCATTGCTAACAAAGCTAGAGAGAGCGTAATGGTGACTAATCCAAGGTTAGTTAGGAGATCATCTGATCAATTCCCTGACCGAGTAAAGCTAGAGCAAATTGACGTACAATATACTGGCGAATTAGCTCAGAGAAATGCCCCTGAAATACCAGTAAAAAAAGCACCTAGCCTAGGTGAAACCATCGATAGAAAATATTGGATACAAGCCTTCCAAGGAAGCCTACATCTCTCTCAAAGTAGTGTTTCCAAAAACTGGCATAAAGGTGGATACAATAGTCTGAACTTCAATAGCCGAGTGTATTATAACCTAACCTACAAAAAAGACAAAATCAACTGGGTCAATGAATTGGAATACAAAATTGGGTTATTTGCCAATAATGTTGACTACACAGATAAAAAAGTGGGGCTTAAGATCTCAGAAGATATATTTAGAATAAACTCCAACTACGGTATCAAAGCCTATGAAAGGTGGTTTTATACTCTTGACGCACAGCTGAGGAGCCAACTAATGAAGAATAAAGACAATGAAGGTAATCTGACGACTCTCACATTTGCCCCTATTCACTTATCAGCTGGACTTGGTATGAAATATGAGCTGGACCTTAAGAATATGAACGGTGACCCATTCCAGAAGCTTAAGTTCACAGCCAACGTCGCTCCAATCTCAGCATCTATAGTTTATACCTATAGTGACCTTATTGACAAGGGAAGGATTGGTCTGGAAGAAAACGAGAACTTTAGATTTCGTCTAGGCTCCACCATTCACCTCAACCTTGATTGGGATATAAATGACCGATTGAACTGGCGATCAAGAATGTACTATAATACATCCTTCAAACATGTGGAGGTAGAGTTCGAGAATGCTCTTACATTCACCTTCAATCGCTTCTTCAGTACCCGATTGGCAGTTGACCTACGCTATGACGACAGTGTTATCATAGACGAACCCAAAACGTTTAAAAACCTTCTGCAGTACAATCAGCTATTTAGTCTAGGTTTTGAGTACAAATTCTGATGCCAGCCGAAGCAAAAAAAATTAGTTTACCTAACGCTTTTAGAAAAAGCTACCAAGAAGAATTTGGACCCACAGAATTGGCTTTGCTAGAGGAGGCTCTAACAAAGCCTCTTTCTAGTGCTCTAAGGACACATCCGCAAAAGAATTTTGCCCCTAATTTGCGTCCTGTACCATGGTGTGACAGGGGCTTTTTCACAGACATAGAGGCTACATTTGGTGCAGATCCAATCTGGCATGCTGGAGGATATTATGTTCAGGAGCCAGCTTCGATGATTCTCTCACAATATTTTGAACAACACAAAATCCACCCCGCACGTGCCCTAGACTTATGTGCAGCACCTGGGGGGAAGAGCACCTTGCTGAGAAGCTATCTACCAGATAGTTGCACACTAATTTCCAATGAGCCTGACGCAACTAGGGCAAGAATCCTCAGTGAAAACTTTGCTCGTTGGGGCATGGACGAAACCATTATTACCTCAGCATACCCTAACAAGATCGCCGAGACAGGTTTGCTCTTTGACTTCATCCTAGTGGATGCCCCATGTAGTGGGGAAGGTATGTTCAGAAAAGAACCTCAGGCACTAACTGGCTGGAGCCCTCAGAATGTAGAGCTCTGTGTGACGAGACAGAAAGAGATACTCAATGCAGCATGGGAGATGTTAGAAAAAGATGGCGTACTCATCTACAGTACTTGCACCTACAACAAGAAGGAAAATGAAGATCAGCTGGACTACATCTCAGGACTCGGAGAGATAGAGATACTACCGCTTTCTCTAAATCAGAAATGGGGTGTCCAATCTCACAGAGCAGGAGTCTATCGCTTCACGCCCCAGCATACAGAGAGTGAAGGGCTGACCATCTTTGCAATTAGAAAGAAAGGAGGGGGCAATACAAGCATCACAACAAAAAAGGAGAAAGCTAAAAAGGGACTCCCCTCGCTTCTGAACGAGGTCTTCACTGATAAGCAAGATGCACTGTACAATCACAACGACTCTTGGTACTATCTCTCTCCAGCAGGGCAGGAACAGCTAGCACAACTTAAGAAAATAAAAATCTTGGCGGGAGGTGTCCAATTAGGACAGCTCAAGGGAAAAGACTTCATTCCTGATACCAACTGGGTTCATAGCGGTTCATTAAACGAACATCTCCCCTACCCTCGGTATGAACTAGACAACGAAAGTGCCATTCAATATCTAAAGAGAGAAAACATCAAGTTAGACGAAGATTTGGACAAAGGGATATACCTTGTCACGTACAAAGAACTACCTCTGGGTATAGTTAAGCATTTGGGCAATCGCACCAATAACCTCTACCCTAAAGAGTTATCCATCAAGAATAGGAACCTAAAAACTGAAGATATACCAAATTGGGATTGATTAAAGCCATGAAAAGACGTATCCTACTACTATCATTGTTATTATTTGGGAGCTTTGTCATCTGCTCTGCAATGGAGCAAGAAACGAAGAACACTTCAGATGACACTCCTATTATTAGTTTACTTACCTGTGGTCCAACAGATGATTATGTCTTTTACTTATACGGACATACGGCTCTAAGGGTACAATACAGAGATACGGATCTAGTATATAATTACGGATACTTCTCCCTGGAGCAAAAGAACTTTATCCTTAACTTCATATTGGGTAAGCCCATGTATTCTGTAGGCACCACCACATTTGAGGATTTCCTTTACGAATACCATCTTCAAGGGCGAAGCGTCATAGAACAAGATTTACTCTTACTTCCAGACGAAGCGAAGCAACTCCTAGAGATGCTAGAGTGGAATGTGCTCCCTGAAAATCGGGACTATATGTATAACTTTTACTTTGATAACTGTGCTACTCGTCCAAGAGACTTAATCGAGAAGTTCACAGGAGGGCTGGATTACAGAATCAAATTAGAAAACATGCCTACATTCAGAGAGGCTATAAGAAATAAGAGTTATACAGCATCTTGGTACACCACTGGTGCCGACTGTTGCTTGGGCTGGAAAAGCGACGAACGAATGAGTCTAAAAGATGCGGCATTTCTGCCAGAACTTTTACTGCAAGAATTTGACCACGCATATCGTGTAAAAGATGGACAAAAATTAGTAACTAATAAGAGAGTATGGTTAGAACAGACAAAGGAGATTGGCAGTGGTTGGTGGGCAAACTTCAACTTTCCTCTCTGGACTTCCATTGTTATTGGATTGATCTATTTCGGACTATATCTCGTTAAATACTTCAAGGGCAAGGCTTTACCTCTGAATATATTAAGAAGAATATTATATGTATCTATCTCTATATTAGGTATTATTGTCTGGTTTCTCGCACTCTTTTCACAACATCCTCACACGTTTCCGAATGCCAATATGTTGTTATTACACCCGTTGTATATTTTGTTACTAATAACGATGGGAAAAGAGAAGTATAATAAGACAAATAATTGGCTCTATTTTAGTAACTTTGTGGCAATTATTATATACCTAGGATTGGGATATAAGCAGGTATTACCGATTGGGGTGCCATTTTTAGCAATGATAATGGCCGTGGATCAATTATTGCACTTCTTAGAAAATAAAAAGCTAAAGAAAGTGATAAGAGCAGAGATATTTAGAAAAAACGAATGAATAGATTACTGACTGGATTAGTTTCACTATTGGCTCTATGTCAAGTAGGGATACTTAACGCACAATCACCCAAGTTATTTGTGATGATTAGCGTTGAGGAGCTTAGGAGCGATCTACTGATAGAGCTATCTAAGCAGATGCCCAATAATGATGGGATCAAGCAGCTAATAGAGTCAGGTAGGTTATACACAGAGGTGTTAAATCCACTTCTATCAGCCGATGCTACCGCATCTGAAGCTATCCTTCAGACTGGTACCACAGCCCTAGCAAATGGAATAACAGCTCGCCAACCACTGATCAAACTTAGTGATGGACGACGCATAACTGCCACCTCTGCACTGGAGGATAAATCCCACACAGGATATGCTACTTCAGACAGATTATCTCCATTAGCACTGTCGGCCCCGAGTATTTCGGACCAATTAAAACAAAATAGTGCGGGTATTAGCATTGTATATTCAATAGCTCCATCGGCTGAAGAAGCCATAATAGCTGGAGGTCAGCTAGCTGATGGTGCCTTCTGGATAGATAGTTCTACAGGACGATGGGCTAGTTCCACATACTATAAAGGAGGCTTTCCTAAATACATCGAACAGCTTAATAGCAATTCAGAGGGTGTAGTCAGTAAGCTTAATAAAGGGATAACATGGCAGGCTCTTTACGCTAACGAATTTCAGAAAAAATATTCCGACATCCTTCCGAATGGAGCTACAAAGTCATTCAGCCATACATTTGAAAGATCCAATAAAGATATAATCAAATACAAAGAAAGTGGTCTAGTTAATGATGATGTAGTAGAGGTTGCCAATCGACTACTGAATTACTCGTTACTGGGTAATGACCAGGTTACCGACTTACTGACCATTCACTTCACAGTTAGTGCAGGCGATAATGCGGAGTCAGACATCTCTCCAGAAGTGATAGACTCGTACTACCGACTTGATAGAGCAATTGCAAACTTACTACGCATCATTGATAAGAGCGTAGGGAGATCTAATACCCTAATAGCCCTTACAGGAAATGCAACTGCGATTGAACGTACTCCTATTATCAAGGAGCAAAGAATATTCAGACCATCTAGGTGCAAGGCGTTAATGAATATGTACCTTAATGCCAAGTATGGGCATCAAGGATTTATTGATGAGATCACACCAAATGGAGAGGTCTTTCTAAACCATGAAGTTATAAAAAATTACAGTCCTGTAACTCTTGAGCAGATCCAAACTGCAGTGAGTAACTTCCTCATAGACTTTAGCGGCATACAATACGCTATTGAGGAACATCGGTTACGCTCCGAAGCTATTGGCAACTCAGAAAATAGGTACTGGCAATCAGCTTTGAACAAAGCATTGCACAATAATAGGGCTGATGTCATTTATGAATTACTACCAGGATGGGTCATTGAGGATCTCAGTAAGAGCGAGGGTATCCAAAAGTATAAAATGACTGCGACCCCGACCATCTTCGTAATGGTTCATCCAGATATAAAAGCAGAAAAGATACACACCCCTATTGATCTAAGAGAGGTCAGTAAGAAGGTATCTAAAGTCCTAAAGATACGGCCTCCGACTCCCTAACTAGTCTTAGAGTAATAGAGTCAATTAAGTAGATATAAATAGAATAACAATAATATATAATGGGAATAAATAATTTTCTATCCAAAATATTTGGAAATAAATCACAGCGTGACCTCAAGGAGATTTCACCCTATGTGTCGAAAATCCATGAGGCGTATCAAACCATTTCTAAACTCTCTAATGATGAGCTGAGAGCAAGAACAGCTGAAATGCGTCAGGAGCTACAAGACTTCGTAAAACCTGAAAGAGATGAAATAAAACAGCTAAAGGTAGGTGTTGACGATCTTCATCTAGCGGGAAGAGAAGAAGTATGGGCTAAGGTAGATAAACTGGAGGATGAAATCCTTGACAAACTTGAGAAAAAGCTTGATGAGCTTCTACCCGATGCTTTCTCCATCGTCAAAGAGACCGCAAAGCGCTTTTCCGAGAATGAAGAGATCGTAGTCACTGCTAATGATTTTGACAAAGATCTTGCTATCAATCATGACTTTGTACGTATCGAGGGTGATAAAGCCATATATGTAAATGAATGGAAAGCTGGTGGTAATGTCACTAAGTGGAACATGGTTCACTATGATGTCCAGCTCTTTGGTGGGGTAGTCCTACACGAAGGAAAAATAGCTGAGATGGCAACTGGTGAAGGTAAGACCTTAGTAGCTACATTACCGGTGTTCCTTAATGCCCTCACAGGTAATGGTGTACACGTTGTTACCGTGAATGATTACCTCTCTAAGCGTGATGCGGAGTGGATGGGACCATTATATATGTTCCATGGGTTAAGCGTGGACTGTATTGACAAGCACGAGCCTAATTCAGAAGCAAGAAAGAGAGCATATAACTGTGACATTACCTTCGGCACCAATAATGAATTTGGCTTTGACTACCTAAGAGATAATATGGCTCGTAGCCCTGAGGATTTAGTTCAGAGGAAGCACAACTACGCCATTGTGGATGAGGTGGACTCCGTTTTGATTGATGATGCTCGTACACCATTGATTATATCGGGTCCTGTTGAGTCCAAAGGAGACCTAATGTTTGAGGAATTCCGTGGGAATGTGGAGACGGTTGTCAATGCACAGAAAAACCTCTGCTCTAGACTATTGGCAGATGCTAAAAAACTTATTAAGAGCGAAGACAAAAAACAACAGGAGGAGGGCTTCCTACTCCTATACAGAAGCTTTAAGGGACTCCCTAAGAGTAAACCTCTGATTAAGTTCCTAAGCGAAGAGGGCATCAAAGCTAAGTTACTTGATACAGAAGCTCTATACATGCAAGATAACATGAAGAATATGTACATCGTAACAGATGACCTATACTTCGTTATCGAGGAAAAGAACAATCAGATAGAGCTAACAGATAAGGGTATAGACCTCTTGACTGGTAACAGTGATGACCCTAAATTCTTTGTTCTTCCAGACATTGCAACTCAGCTTTCCGACCTAGAGAATCAAGACCTTACCGATGCTCAAAAAGCGGAGAAAAAAGATGAGCTACTAACAACATACTCCATCAAGAGTGAGCGTGTACACACCATCCAACAGCTGCTCAAAGCTTATACGCTATTCGAAAAGGACGATCAGTACGTCGTTATGGATAATAAGGTAATGATCGTAGATGAGCAAACTGGACGTATCATGGATGGCCGTAGATACTCTGATGGTCTGCATCAAGCTATTGAAGCGAAGGAGAGGGTAAAGGTAGAAGCTGCCTCTCAGACTAAAGCTACTATTACGCTTCAGAACTACTTTAGGATGTACCACAAGTTATCAGGGATGACAGGTACAGCCGAAACTGAAGCAAAAGAATTTTGGGACATTTATGAGCTGGATGTGGTCGTTATTCCGACCAACAAACCGATTGCTCGTATTGATGAGAATGACCGTATCTATAAAACAGCAAAAGGGAAATATGCTGCCATCATCAATGAGATTGAGGAGATGGTAAATAAAGGTCGACCTGTGCTAGTGGGTACCACCTCAGTAGAGATCTCGGAACTGCTCAGCAAGATGCTAGACCTACGAAAAATCCCTCACAACGTGCTGAATGCTAAGTTACACCAGAAAGAAGCTGAAATTGTAGCAGAAGCAGGTAAGAAAGGCACCGTAACGATTGCAACCAACATGGCTGGTCGTGGTACCGACATCAAGCTTACTGAGGAGGTTAGAGCCGCAGGTGGACTGGCTATCATTGGTACTGAACGGCATGAGTCTCGAAGAGTGGACAGACAGTTGAGAGGTCGTGCTGGTCGTCAAGGAGACCCAGGATCATCCGTCTTCTTCGTATCATTTGAAGACCGCCTAATGAGGCTATTTGCTTCGGATAGAATCTCCAGATGGCTATCCAATATGGGCTTCGAAGATGATGATATGCTAGAGAATAAAGCTCTAACTAAACAGATAGAGAATGCCCAAAAGAAAGTAGAAGAGAATAACTATGGCGTCCGTAAACACCTTCTGGATTATGATGATGTCAAGAATGCACAACGTAATGTAATTTACACCCGACGCAATCATGCTCTCATGGGTGAACGTGTAGGACTCGACGTCCTCAACACACTAACCCAAACAGCTGAGAACATTTGTCAGGGCGTTCCAAGCATCTCATTTGATGAATTTAAGCAGGATGTATTCACCGCCTTTGCTACAGAGCTTACCATTACAGAAGATGAGTATAAACGCTTGAATCCAGAGAGTGCCATAGATAAGGTAATGGATGCTGTATTGGACACCCTGGAAAGACGATCTGATAGGATTGCTGAAGTAGCTCAACCTGTACTGAAGGCATTTTACGAAGAACATGGTGATAAGGTTCAGAAAATTTACATCCCTATCAGTGATGGAAAGCTTGCTTATAACATAGCTACAGATCTTAAGGAAGCAGTAGAGAGTGGCTCTAAAAGCGTAGTTACGGCTTTTCATAAGACTATCCTACTCTATACCATTGATGATGCTTGGGAACGACATCTTCTGGCTATGGATGAATTACAGAATGCGGTACGAACTGCTTCGTATGAAAATAAGGACCCTCTTGTTATCTTCAAAATGGAAGCGTATGAGTTATTCCGCCAAATGGTCGTTGATATGAACCAAAAGGCTTCTGAAATTATCATGCGTGGTCATATTAACATCGCACCTCAAGAAGATGAGGAGAGAAAGGTTCAGGTCCGTGAACACAGGGAAGACCCTCGTGCTAGAAAACAACGCCGCTATCGTGAGCAAAAAGATGATTACGAAGCAGCCGCACAAGCACGCTACGAGGCTGGTCAGGCTGCGAGCCAAACGAAGGAGAAGCAACAACCTTACATCGCAGAGGAAAAGATTGGACGTAACGACCCATGCCCATGTGGTAGTGGAAAGAAATTCAAGAACTGTCACGGAAAGAATCTATAAGAGCATATGATACATTCAATGACTGGTTTCGGCAAAGCTGAAGCGAAATCAAGAAATAAAAAGATTACTGTAGAGTTGAGATCCGTCAATAGCAAACAGGCGGATATCAACCTACGCTTCCCTAGTGATATCAGACACCTAGAGATGCCCGTGCGCAAACTTATCACAGAGGAATTACAGAGAGGAAAGATAGATGTCTTCATCAATCTAGAGCAGCTTAATGAGGAGCCTAACATCAACCTCAATGCGGACTTAGCCAAGAAGTACTGGGATAAGTTTCAGGAATTCAGCAATGTTAGCGGTGTTCCGCTCCCTAAGGATCCTATGCGCACCATTCTTTCGCTTCCTGGCGTGATGCAGTATGATGTCGAGGAAAACCCTGAACAAGCTAAGGAGTTGGAATCAATCACGCTTAATGCGATAAAGGAAGCCTGCCAGCAGCTCAATGAATTTCGTAACCAAGAGGGTGAATCGCTTTATCAAGGGTTCGTTAAAAATATTACTAGCATCCAAGAGTTGCTGGCAACCGTTGACCCTTACGAAAAAGAACGTATCACCGAAATTCGCGAGCGTCTTGAGGATGGACTCAAGAAATACATAGATATCGACTACGATCACTCTCGCTTAGAACAAGAGATGATCTATTATATTGAGAAACTTGATGTGAACGAGGAGAAGAATAGACTTAGCAATCACCTCGAATACTTCCTCAATACTTTAGAGCAAGACGAGGTCGGACAAGGGCGAAAACTTGGTTTTATAGCTCAGGAGATTGGTAGGGAAATTAATACTCTAGGTTCTAAAAGTAATCACGCTACTCTTCAAAAAATCGTAGTGAAGATGAAAGATGAGCTTGAGCAGATCAAAGAGCAGGTACTTAACGTGCTCTAAATCAGTAACACTCTAACACCAGTTATCGTGAAGGGAAAACTAATAATCTTTTCGGCACCAAGTGGATCAGGCAAAAGCACAATTATAGACAAACTGCTCTCTGAATACGGACTCAAAGGGAAATTTTCTATCTCTGCTACTTCGCGAGCACCTCGTGGGAAGGAGAAAGATGGTATCCATTACTATTTCCTTTCAGAAGATGATTTCCGAAGAAAGATTGAGAAAGGTGAGTTCCTTGAATTTGAGGAGGTCTATAAAGGTCATTTCTACGGCACACTCAAAAGTGAAGTTGACAAGAACTTGGAGCGGGGTGAAAATGTCATTCTAGACATTGATGTCAAGGGGGCTATGAGGATAAAAGAAATCTATGGTGATGATGCCATCACGATTTTCATTCAACCCCCTAGCATTGATGAGCTAAGAAAAAGATTGGAATCAAGAGGGACAGATGCTCCTGAAAAGATTGAGCAGAGACTTCAACGAGCGAAAGAGGAGCTTAGCTATGCTCCATTCTACGACTTTATTGTAGTCAATGATGATCTCGAGGCGGCTTGCCAACAAGGTAGCAACATACTAACAAGATTTATACGGGGCGAAAAAAGAGTACTATTATACCCGGGTTCGTTTAATCCTCTTCATGTGGGGCATATAGGACTGGCTAACTTTATCATAGAAGAAAAGAGTGATCGCTTCGATGAATTATGGTTTATGCTCACACCCCGCAGTCCCTTTAAGCAAGGCGAGCCAATGCTAAGCGATAGCTTTAGAGCTGAATGGATTAGGGAAATCATTAAAGACTACCACAAGGTTAAGCTTTCACTAGAGGAGCTAGATCTTCCTGAGCCTCACTACACTTACAATACCATACGGCATCTTAAGGAGAAGTATCCCAAACACAAATTCACACTGCTCATAGGATCTGATAGCCTTCAAGACTTTGAAAAGTGGCATCGGTCAGCAGAACTTTTAGAGGAGATTGATATACTTGTATATCCAAGACCTCATCATCCACTCGAAGCCATAAAGCTAGCTCAGTCTCAAAAGGTTGAGATACTGGAGGATGCTCCAATGTTTGAGATTTCTAGTACCATCATCCGTAAGTTATTGAAAGAAGGTAAGGCCCTTCCTTTCCTTTTAGGAATTGATACAGATCAACCCATATACAAGAGACTATACCAGGAAGTATTGAAACTGGACTAAACTAAAACTTCATCAAGCCCCTTACCATACTCCATCCTCTCTATCATATCAGGAATGGGTAAAATAGGCTTGCAGTAAGTTGTAACTTAAACCCAAATAGATACTGTCCCCAAAAAGTGTGTAAGTCCCAAGAATGTTATCTTTGAAAAGTTAAAAACAAAAGATAAACAAGAAGATGAGACTTACACAAATGCAATTTAAGGAAATTCTATCAAACTTGATGACAGAGCCAAATGGAGTTGGCCGTTTAATGGAGTTAATCATCGAAATAGCGATGCAAGGGGAGAGGGAACTGTATAAAGAAGATAGTGGCGATGTGAGCAATGGATACCGCTCCCGTCGCATCTTTGCGAGTGGTAATATGCTAGAATTACGAGTACCCCGAACTCGACAGCAGGGCTTCATGCCCTTGATTTTAGGCGTTCTCAAAGATCAAGAGAAAGAGATGGGAGAACTAGCAGGTTATCTATATAGCTGCGGTAATACGATGGAGGATATCTCTGGAGTATTCGAGCGTTTGTATGGTAAACGTTATAGTACGAGTCAAATCAATCGTCTCTCCTTATCGACCCAAGAAGCAGTAGAAGAGTGGCGTCAAAGACGTCTACCGAGGACTTTAGAGGCACTTGTTATCGATGCTACATATCTTCCTGTACGGAGAGGAGAAAGTGTGAGCAAGGAGGCATTTTTTGTAGTGATGAGTTTAGATAGCGAAGGACGTCGAGACATCGTGGGTGTCTATAATAATCCAACAGAGGGAAGCGGCATCTGGGGCGAGTTTTTTGAGGATCTAAAAAGCCGAGGACTCGAAGAGGTAGGACTAATCATTTCAGACGGGTTGAATAACATTGAAGAGGTTGCACGTGAGCACTTTACAGAAGTGGAAGTCCAGCTCTGCACGGTGCATCTACAGCGAGAAATAACTCGAAAGATACGCCCTCGAGATAAGTCAGCCATCGCAAGTGATCTACAGGAGGTCTTTAGTAAAGACGGCTCAAGAAGCTCACCTTTAGATGGCCTAGAGAGCTTTAAAAACTTTGCGTTCAGATGGCGTAAGAGCTATCCTTTTCTCACAAAAATAGCTAACGGTCAGAGGATAGAGTATTACTTCACATACCTAAAATACGACGTCAGTGTTCGCAAGTACATTCATAGTACTAACTGGATAGAACGCTTCAATAGACAGGTAAAGAAAGGGGCTCGATATAAATGTGCATTACCTAGCGTAGAATCCGCTCTACACTTGATAGGTAGTATTGCAATCAATGCAAACTATCTGAAGAAAAGAATAGGAGATCTAACTCTTGGACTTAGGAAGAACAATGAAAAGTAAATAACAACAATGTGCTTTATTTTCCAACACAAAGATATCAACCTAAAAGAATACGGCAAGGCGGTGTCTCCGCGGTGCTACGACAGCCTTGCCTTAATTCTTTATTGGTCTATCTTTAATGTTTATGGAAAACAAAGCGAAAAAATATGTAGGTTTGCTTTTCAGAGACGCATTCTGCCGTACACACTTTTGGGGACACTACCCCCAAATAAAAAAACAAAGGGTAATGTAATCCGATGGTTACATTACCCTTTGCTTATTAGGATTATCAATCAATTAGATATCCATCTCGATAGCGATCTGACCGCGATAGTAGCCACACTCTGAGCATACAGTATGATACACATGCCATGCACCACAATTTGGACAGCGTGTCAGCGTAGGAGCTGTAAGTACATCATGAGTACGACGAGATCTTTTTCTTGTCTTTGACTGACGTTTTTTAGGAGTTGCCATAATCTTCTGTTGTTATATATTTTAGTTATTATTATTCTTATCCATCTTGTCTTTTAGAGATTGCCAAATAGGATCAACATTGTCATCATCCTCAGGCTGTGTCTCCTCTGGTAATTCATTCACTAGATATTTCACAAATTCAGGATCACAATCTTCTATATCATGCGTCCGCTGGATTGGTAAGTGCAGTGCCAGGAGCTCATAAAAAATCCAACTGAAATCATATACAGGATCTTGTGCATCAAGTATAATTTGTTCATCATTCTCATCATCAAGGTGGTCACCTAGGATTAACTCAAGCCCTTCGTCAACATGCATAGGCAATGACAAAGGCTGAAGACACCTATCGCATTCTACCACCACCTCACCATCGTAAACCAAATTTAATTGGTAACGTTGATCAGTAAGCGGCTCAATTGTTAGCTCCAAGGTAACATCAGCATCTAATAAAATGCTATCCTCTATGCCATCTATAAACGCTTTGTCAAGTTCGTAATGAATCGTCTCAGTCGCTACAGGTGGATGAGTAAAGTCTAATGTATATTTATTTTTCAAACCCATAGGGCATAATAAAACTTTGCAAAGTTACACAAAAAAGTTGTAAAGAAGTAGCATTCCTCAGTCATTGTATAAGTAGAAAGGTGATAACTACTTCGTATGTTGTCATTGAATCTCTTTCATCGTTTGATGAAGGGCTTCAGTAATTATTTGTTCTTTAAGCAGGCCTTCATTTATGAAAGAGCCATTAAAATAAATCGTAGGGACATAATTATACGCATATTTCAGAGCATCCTCTTGATCCTTATTGACCTCATCTAAAAATAGATCACTAGAAAGCACTTCATCAACCTCTGATTTACTTAGCCCTACCTCCACGGCTTTTTCTCTTAGGTATCTCAACTGGCTCATATCGATGGCTTCCTCAAAATAACCTTCACCAAAAGCTAATGCTAGATCAAGGGCCTTACTTTTACTATTAGCTAACTTTAGCAGCCTTGCTGCATTAACAGAATTATGAGAAAAAGCATTTGCCAAATTATAATGAAGACTATATCTATTAGCTAATTCTTTTAAGATAGATTCTTTCTTCTCCAATGTACGCTTGACATCAAAATCACTAATAGTGTCTTTGAATTCATTCCACGTCCTACTTTCTCCAACCTTCCAATCTGCATGGAGCAAGCAACTACGCCATCTGAATTCAACTAAATCTTGATACTCAAATGAAGATAGAGCTCTTCGTAAAGCGTGTTCACCAAGATAACAAAACGGGCAAGTTATATCGCCCCAAAAGTCTATGACAATCTTACGTGCAGACATTACTTAATATTATCATCAACAACCTTCACTTTGGGTCTGCGAAGAGCACGAACAGTCATATAAATCAAGACTATAGACACAATACCTAAGATGGCATAGCCAATAGGTTTACTATAATGATATACATAACTCATCAGTTCGTCTCGAGGAACCACACTCTCGGCATACCAACCAATTGCGGCCAAAACAATATTCCATACACCAGCACCTAGTGCAGTAAATATTATAAATGTGCTTAACTTCATCTTAGACAATCCAGCGGGAATGGATATTAACTGACGTATTCCAGGCACCAAACGCCCTATGAGAGTTGAGACCTTACCATGCTCTACAAAATACTGCTCTGCTTTTACCAAGCCGTCCTCGGATAGTAACAAAAACCCCCCTATCCTACTTCTTGCAAAACGATGAACAATGGGGCGACCTAAAGCGTAGGCTAAACCATAATTAATTAAGGCTCCACATATCGCTCCTAGGGTCCCAAAAAGGACTACTAGATAAAAGTTAAGCTCTCCTGTAGATGCGGCCATATATGCTGCAGGAGGAATAACAATCTCTGAGGGGAATGGGATAAAAGAACTCTCAATCATCATCAATAAAGCAATCGTGAGATAATTAAGATTTTCTAAACACCATTCGATAAACGGGACACCTTCCATATTTCTTCCTAACAATAATCTAAAACAAAGTCACGACACAAAAATACCCATTTCTAAGCTCTATCCCAAAGACATCTAATCGTATTTCAAAAATCATCAGCCTCTCCCCTACTATAAGCATCTACCCTCATTAAACACTATAGAAAAGGTGAACTCCGAAGGATAACATTGATCAACATTAAAAACCTCGTGAAAATTAATACAAGATATTACTACCCGATTCAAGCTCCCTTAAAGTACATACATATTACTTATCCAGTTCAGAGTACATAGAATTGGCACTCTTATACTCAGGAACAAGTACTTTAAGGAGTTGAACAGATTCTCTTAGTTTAATCTGACGTGCTAAATTCTCTAGATCATTATAAATGGGAGCTACTTCAGCATAATCAACAGGACGGACATGTGCAATCATCACCTTATCGATCTCTGTTTTATATGTATTTTCACCATTTGCTAAGACCTCTTCATAGAGTTTTTCACCAGGACGAAGCCCCGTAAATTTGATTTGAATATCTTTATCTGGCTCCAACCCAGACAATCGTATCATGTTACGAGCTAAATCAACAATTTTATGCTCTTCACCCATATCGAAGACGTAGATCTGAGCCTCTTTTGCTAGTGAACTCGCCTCCAAAATAAGGCTACACGCCTCGGGAATACTCATGAAAAATCTAACAATATCTGGATGTGTAACCGTAACAGGACCACCCTCTGCTATTTGACTACGGAATAAATGAATTACACTACCCTGGCTACCCAACACATTACCAAATCTAGTTGTGATAAATATTGTCTTACCCTCTCTCTGACCAGTCTCAATAGCCTTATCTAAGCTTTGAACATACATCTCAGCTGCTCTCTTACATGCACCCATAACATTTGTAGGATTAACAGCTTTGTCCGTTGAGACCATCACCATTCTCTCCACTCCGTACTCTAAGCAATAATCTGCTATATTCTTGGTTCCTATGATGTTTACCAAGATACTCTCACATGGATTCTCTTCCATCAATGGAACATGCTTGTATGCTGCTGCATGTAATACAATATTAGGACGATGCTTTTCAAAAAGAAAACGAAGTCTAGATCGTATTCGCACATCTCCAATAATAGGTACCAAGTCTAAATCTGGATAATTCTTCTCAAGATATAATCTGATATTGTGAAGCGGAGTCTCAGCGTTGTCATAAAGAATCAACTTTTTAACGCCCAAGGTTGCAACTTGCTTAACCAACTCAGATCCAATACTTCCTGCAGCTCCAGTAACGAGGACCACTTTGTCCTTATACATCTTTATGACATCCTCCTTTCTATGCTCTATCTCATCACGCATCAAGAGGTCTTCAATCTGTACTTTTTGGACACTTTCAGAAGCAATCTTTGTAGCATTACTTTCACTAACTCCAGGCATCAAGTAGGTACTCAATCCGATAGATTCACAATCAAAAATGAAGCTTTCACGTTCTCTTAGAAAGTCCTGCTTTGCAGGAAAAATTATCCCTTGCAATGCTCTAAGACGAGCAACATGCACCAAGTCACTAAGAGTTCTTACATGATATATTGGTTTACCATCAATCTGATAATCCGTACGTCCCTCTTCTTTTGTACAATACCCTAATACAATATACTCATTGCTATCTTCAAGCAGTTTTGCAGCCGCTACACTGCTATCTCTCACATCAAAAATCAGAACTCTTTTCTTCTGTTTTTCGATAGGTTCACGTCCATTCTTGATCCATCTGGCAACTACAATTAAGAAGGCACGTGCTAAGACAAACAGAAAAAAGAAAATGGTCAAAAATAAAACACCAAAAAGCAACAATGCTTTATAATCTAAAGGAACACCAAGCACATTCGTAAGAATAATCACGGCTAAAATGATGGTCGCCGTATTAGCCAACACAAAGAAAACAATCGCTCTACTAATGTACATTGACGAGAAGCGAAAAATCTGCTTATGTGTATTGAAAAGAGCACTATATAACAACGTACTTAAAACAATGAGTATAATCATACCTACACTCATTGGATAATTTATAGCTCCACTAAGATTCAAAAAATAATTGGTTAATAATTCTGAGACTATAGCACTGAAAATCGCTATAAGTATATCCATTAAAAGAATTATTTTTCTATTCAGATAGCCTCTTTGATATATCACAAAAAGACGATCGAAGACCCTTTCTTTAATTCTTACCATTTTATCATCAAATATTTTAATATCCAACTAAATCAAGCAATTCATAAATAATAAGAAGAAGAATTGCCTGATAATCCTATAAAATCGAATAAAATTATGCATAAAAGAAGAGTGTATGATAATAAATATTCAACCAATAGAAATTTTATTTTTGCTCGACTAAGATACTCATTTTTCTAGAATATCGGTATGCAGGCCCCCAAAAAAGAGTATCCTTAACAAAGATTTGATATAATCAAAGGTATTTTACAAGACAGCTATAAAACACAGCAAAACGTCTTTATATATGTATTTTAATAGTATCAGACTATTCATTAGAATAAAACAAAACCCAAACAGTCTTAAAACTAATATACGTCTTAAAAACCTTACTTAATACGCTTATTAAAGTCAGCTTTCACACATCCATACTCATTCAAAACTGATTTCACAGACCATCTCATACAGAGAAATAACGAAATCAATGAGCTAGATGCAATTATGACCATAATCATTATCTGATAACGAATAGCAACTCCGGGAGGGCTACCTCCCAATATTTGTCCTATAAGTGTCCCTGGTAAAGAAATCAACCCCATCACGGCCATCGACGCGATCGTTGGATTAGATGCTTTAATAAGAGCTTTTTGGAAAAAAGGCTTAAGGGCCTCTTCTATTTTAGCACCATTGCACAATAGATAGTGATAATACTGGGATCCATTGAACAAACCGTCATACAGTGCATTTAATCCAACCACATTGGTTGAAAGGATATTCCCCAATAAAATACCGCATATAGGTATAAAATATCTACTCTCAAATAGATACTCTATCTGAAGGACACCCTTGAGGAAGTACACTGCAATAATAACCAGCGCAAAAAGGATAGATAAGTAAATGGGAATAAATAGTCGCCAGACCGGTAAATCAACCCTCTTTAATAAGGTAAAAGCACAGACAAAAGTCATGATTAATAGCCAAGCAATATTTACCCAAGTGTTATTCCACTCAAAAAGGTATTTCAAATATACCCCAACGAGGAACAACTGTAACACCATCCTTACTACAGAAACCAATAAAGCCCTTACGAGCCCCGTTTGATAATAATAAAGAATAACAGCAGGCACTAAGACTAACAATAAGCCTATAAGCAACTGAACAAACGAGATTTCTACCATACCTAACCACTACTTATCTAACAATATAATACGATCCATCGAAGCGGCAAATTTTTCATCATGAGTCACTGATAAAATCGTTGTATCCCCCAAAGAGCTTAGTAGTCCACTTAATCGCACAATATTACGGCTATCTAAAGCCGATGTAGGCTCATCTAAAAGAAGAATTTTACGCTCTAACATTAATGCAGAAATAATTAGCAATCGCTGCTTTTCCCCTCCTGAAAGTGATGTTATGGACTTCTCTAGAATAGACGCTTCCAAATTCAATTGCTCTAAAAATTGAAGGCACTGACTGCTATCGAATTTTGCACCTCTATTGACGGCTAAGTCATATGGTGCTCTTAACATTTCACGTACTGTCGAATACGGTAACTGAACATTCTGGGGAACCCATGAAACAGTTTCACGAATCAGCTGGATATTCTCTGGTATAACTGCGACCCCATTTACCATAATTTCTCCTGACATCGGAATAGAGAGTCCTATAAGGCTATTCATTAAGGTACTCTTTCCAATACCAGAAGGCCCCATTATACTGACATGTTCTCCTCGACGAATTAGTGCTGAAAAATGTTCTATAACTTTCTTCTCTCCGAATGAAAAGCCAACGTCACAGAAAGATATTTGCCCTTGGTTATCGCTCATAATAGACTTCTAAATTATAATGAACGCTCTCCCCAAGTGCTTCGGTCAAGTTTACGATAGTTTACCGCCTCAGAGATATGTGAAGTGAGTATCTCTTCACTACCAGCAAGGTCAGCAATCGTACGAGAGACTTTTAAGATTCGATCATAAGCACGAGCGGACAGCTTAAAGCGATCCATAGCCAAGCGGATTCGCTTTAATCCTTCAGCACCTACATGTACATATTCCTGCATTAACTTGGGAGTCATCTGCGAATTGCTATGAATACCAGGCAGGTCCTTAAATCTCTGGCGTTGTATCTCTCTGGCTTTCATGACTCGCTCTCTAATAGCAGCACTGGACTCACCTGGAGCCTTATCAGAGAGGGATTCAAATGGGACTGGAGCAATCTCCACCTGTATGTCTATTCGGTCTAGCAATGGTCCAGAGACACGATTCAGATAATTCTGAATAATATGAGAGGGACACTGACACCGAGTATGATCTGGATCATTATAATAGCCACATGGACAGGGATTCATAGAAGCGACCAACATAAATGAGGCTGGGAACTCTACCGTCTGCCTAGCCCTAGATATTGTGATCATCCTATCCTCTAGCGGCTGCCTTAAGACCTCAAGCACATTCCTAGCAAACTCAGGCAGTTCGTCTAAAAATAACACCCCGTTATGAGCCAGAGATATCTCTCCTGGCTTAGGATATGATCCACCCCCGACGAGAGCCACATGTGAAGTACTATGATGTGGTGAACGATAAGGACGATGTCGTATCAATGCTGTATCCACAGGAAGTGTACCAGCTACAGAATGTATCATAGTGGTTTCAAGAGCCTCTTCTTTGGAGAGAGGCGGTAGAATAGTTGGCACCCTCTTAGCCATCATAGACTTGCCGCTACCAGGAGGACCGATCATGATGATATTATGCATACCAGCGGCAGCCACTTCCATAGCTCTCTTGACAGACTCCTGCCCTTTGACTTCCGCAAAATCCACTCTATCCAATAGAGTATCTACAGCGTCCTCTTCTTCCGAATATGAATATTTCTGCAAGGCGGTCTCATTTCCCTTGAGATACTCCACCACGTTAATTAATGTATCCGCTCCCAATACCGATATTCCCTCTACCACCGCGGCCTCTCGAGCATTACTTTTAGGCACAATAATGGTATCAAAGCCTTCCTTGAGAGCTGTCAAGGTCATAGGTAGCACACCATGAATAGGACGAATCTGACCATCTAATGCCAATTCGCCCATAATCATTGTTGACCTAAGCTTTTCACATGGCAGGTCTTCACTTAAGGTCAATAATGCGATAGCAAGTGGTAGGTCATAGGCAGCTCCTTCTTTCTTTAGGTCAGCTGGAGCCATATTAATGATGTATCTCTTTAGTTTGTACTGCATCCCACTTTCTGCCATCGCAGCCTGAATACGCTGATGACTCTCTTTCACAGCAGTATCTGGCAATCCGACCAATAGGAAACGAGTCCCATTACTCATTTGGGCTTCTATAGTTACTTTAATGGCTTGAATACCATTAACCGCGGCTCCATACACTTTCACCAAACGACTACCGCCATCTGATTCATTCAAAAATTCTATCTCCATTACCTTACAACTACCTATAGACAGACTTACCCATCTCACTTATTACTTACACGTGATCTCTCATCGTAAGACTTCATAAAGTTTACTAAGCTATCTGGTGTATTCCAGCGCCTCCATATCTGCATCGTACTATCGACCAACATATATATGGGTGGCATAGAAAAATGATATGCATCTATAAAGTTACTAGCATCACCTATAGAATCAAGCATAAAATACCGCCATGTCCCGTTATCTACTACGCTCCATCCTTTTGGTAAAGAATCAACAAAAGGTAAAACACTTAAACTAGGTAACCCGAGACTATCTAATGTGGAGTAATACTTTTTAGCTCTCGCTAAATGAGTGCTATCCGCAGTACTAATATCCATTAATGCGACAGCCATTAAAGGCTTTTTATCCATTTTCTTTTTTAAATCAATAGAGCTCTCCTTACCACTTATCCTCACATAATTAGGAAATTCATAACGTGGCTGATAACCCATCAGAGATCCCTCAGCCCCTATTATTCGAGCATAATCCATTGATATTCGGAGAGTCATGTCTTCTATTCTACTAAGCTCTGTCACACATGTTGTTTGTGGAAATCTACGGATTAAGTCTCTCACAAATAATAGGGTTACAGGTTCTCTATTCTGCTCCTGTAAGAATGAAAGCATATCCTCAGAGATATCTAACTGACAACTATCTAAGAGGGTATAATAACGATGAATCTGCTCTTGATACTTAATCCCTTTCATATACAGGCTATCCCCATCATATTTCACACTTATATCATCTAGCTGATGAGGGAAAAGCGGAATCAGGAGTTCATCACTACCACTCCTAAGGAGAAATAAATCTATCGTATCTCTATCCACTCTCCGAGAGAACCTCATACGTCCCTTCTTATTAGCCAATAGTGTATCTATCACCATATCATTAGCTCCATAAGTCATGATGTACATTTCTCTAGAGCTGTCAGCAGGCTGAAGCCAATCGATCTCTATCAATTGCCCCTCGGCACTCTTCTGTCTCTTACAGCCCATCATCAATGCTGCTAATAGTAGCAACACGACCAATAAATCAACCCTCTTCATGTATATCAATTAGATTAAGTACCACATCCAGTAATAAAGCTTGCTCCCATGGCTCATATCCATAAGGGGTCAAAAGGTTCAGACGCTCCTCTAAGTCACCACCGATAGCACCGCTACTCATCCATTTTCTTAAGATCTCGATACCTTTAGACTTGTTCCCAACAGCTAACTCAGTAATGCCTCTCATCATCAACTTTTCTCCACTCATAGTGTCATCAGACCCAATGAGAGGAAGAGCTTCTTCGGCCCGATTTAATTTTAGCAATATGATGGTTAGAAAGAGGACCACCTTCTCTGAAGCTCCGTCAGCAAGGAAGTTTGCCTTAAACGCAGCTTGCAACGCATCCTCATATCGCTCCATTTGATATAGTAGCTTAGCCCTTTCATAAGAGAGAACGCCCTCTTCCTCGGGCAGCTCTGATTCACCCTGCTCCAGCCACTTCACAGCATCCTCACGACGACCTAAGCGGGTCAAAAGCTCCGCTATCTTACGAGTCGTGATAGATGTCTTTCCTTCAAGCTCTACTGCCTGCTGCAGCTGCTCTAAGGCTTTCTCATCTTTTCCACGCATCATATTAGCAACTGCCATCCCACGCCAAACCTCAGCCGATGCCGTCATATAATCACAAACCATCCGCTCATACGTCCAGCCAGCCATCTCATACTGCTGATATCTGACCAATAAATTAGCAACGTCATACAAATCATTTTCCCTAATTATCCCCTTTCTTTGTAGGAAGGCACCATCAAGGACATAAGGGGAGTTTTTAAAAGGGTTCTTCATCCCTCTTGCATGGGTTGACAACTGATAAAAACGATAGGCTCCAAATACAAAGTCCTCCACCACGTCCGCTATCCCTCTCTCAGAGGGAGTCACATCTGGCACGGGCATACCCTGCATCTGCATCATAATCGTCTCCTCCACATTGCTCCACGCATTCACAAAAGCATAGGAGTACATATCAGATGAGATAATCTGCCTACCTTGGAATAAAATTGGGGCAAGCCTATCCAGAGCCTCAGCATTATCAGGATCAATCCCGGGAAATCTCGCATCATAGGGCATAAACCAATGACTCACCTTATTGAAGAATGGGAAGGTCTTCAATTCAGTCACCATATGATATACCACATCTTGATTGGGATCTCTCATGATGGAGAACTTATCCCCAGTGCTTTCCATCATCAGCCGTTCTACCTCCTCCATCTTATCGGGGTCCATCTCCTGTAGCTTATCCAAACGATCCTGAAGGTTATTACCCATGACCTGCTGCAACTTATCAGAGATGCTACTTAATTCAGGTAAAATTTTCTCTTTGAAGATCCGATGGTTCTCAGTAGTCTTATATGATGTAAAAATCACCTTTAGGACAGATGGGAGCTCTGTTTGGATGTCATTCTGCTCAAATAGATCTAATACCTCGCTATTAAAATCACTATGGAGTGCAACCAATTCATCCTGATGTCTCCTACCTATTATAATAAGAGCCGCTAAGGCAGTACCTCTCACCTCAACTGAGTGACTTCCTCTAAGGCACTCCTTAATAGCCTTCAGCTTTTCAAGGTCGAAGTACTCCATAGCACCAAGGAATAGAGCCGCTATGATCGTACGAGATGAGAGCTCATCTTCACTCTCCTCAATGTAATTAATAATACACCCGCACTCTTCAGAGCTAAGTTCTAGCTTGGTCCAGATCAAGTCAAATACGAGATCCAGAGTGTCAAAGAAATGACTACTATACATATCACTTGCCTTCAGCTCCCCTATCTTTTCAAGCAAAAGACCATCCATCTGTTCTTCAAACAGCTCCCCTATAGGGCGAATGGTAGAAGCACGCTTCTCATACGGACGTTCTTCCATCTCTATATGCTCTGTATTCCTACGAATCCAGGTCATCAGTTTACGTCCGATATCATTCAAGATCGCTCTTCTCTGAGGATCTTCACTCCCATTCACATAATACTGACACAAATACTGATGAGTATTCCGAAGGGTCTCAATCTCGCTAGGAGAGTTAATAGGCAGCGATCTAAGATCCCTAAGGACAGAACCATACTGCCCGTTCAATACTGAGCGAACATGCCAACGAACGCGCTCGGGATAAAGATCTTCCAACTTATACTCACTATCACTATATGCTCTATTCATCACATCTCTTACAAAAAAAACATTATCATACCTCCTCCATTAACCCTCTGGGATCCATCCATATCATTAAAGCTGCCCCTAAGAGTAAGACCCCTAAAATAAAATACAACACCCTAGCCCATTTCCGCCCCATACTTTGTACTAAGTATCGATTACTTTGACCACCGAAGAACCAATTGCTACCCTTGATGCTAACATAAAGTGATAGCACACCAGGAAAGACGAACATGAGCAACGTGGCTATACGTATAAATAACTGAATGGACATGTATTATCTAATATCATATATAAATGAAGCATCTGCACCTAATAATGTGATCTGACGCTCGTCATCTCCTAGAGGATCTATACGAATACAAAAGGCCTCTTCTGGCAAAAGCCTATCCAAGACACCAGGCCACTCTACAAAACAATAATCTCCGCTATTGAGATACTCTCCCACCCCTATGTTAACTCCATCTCTTTCGGACTCCAAGCGATATGCATCTATATGGTATAGCCGCTCATCTTGCTGATTGTGATACTCATTCACTATCGCAAAGGTAGGGCTACTAGCGACCTCCTCTACTCCAAGCAAATCGCACAATTCCTTGATTAGTGTAGTCTTACCTGCACCCATAGGAGCGTCGAAGAGCCAAACATGCTCTCCATTACTTTTCTCCAAAAGCCATTGAGCTGCCTCATTAAGCTCTTCTATCTTATATTGTATGGAATTATCCTTTATCTTCATAAAATGTATTCGTTTATTTATATCCTCTTTCAAACAAAAATACTCATTATTCGCAGCTTCTACAAGACATAGCGAACTAAAGTACGAACCAACCCCATTGGCAAAAGCACTGTAGTAGTTAAGTATCAAGCAATGCCCTATTTATATCACCCCTCCTCATACGATCAACCTATCTCAATACTACTAACCCTACTCTATATAAAACACAATGACACCCCGACTATGAGTCAGGGTGTCACTGTGTTTAAATATATAATGGTCTAGGATTACTTACCAGCTTTCGCAGCAGCTTCCTTGATCATCTTCTCACTAGGTAGGATAAAGATCTCTACACGACGGTTCTTAGCACGGTTAGTAGGAGTACTATTATCTACGATTGGCTCATCAGGACCAACGCCTAGCGGAATCATTCTACCAGCAGCTACGCTATGTGCTCTAAGAAAATTCATCACACTCTCAGCACGCTTTTCAGATAGTTGCATGTTGTACTCGTATTTACCAGTACTATCGGTATGGCCTACGATTCTGATTTCGGTATCAGGATTAGCGTTCATGTTTTCAGCAAAACGGACTAAAGCCTCTCTTGATTCAGAGCTTAGAGTACTTGAGCTACTTGAGAATAGGATACCACTATCAAAGGTCACCTTGATAGCTTCACCATTATTCACAGTCTCAACCTCTGCTTCTGGAAGTTGCTGCTCCAGTTCTTTCGCTTGCTTATCCATATGATTACCAATTATGCCACCAGTAGCACCACCTATGATACCACCAATAGCAGCACCTGCAGCAGTATTTCCAGCAGTCTTACCAATCACTGAGCCAATAACGGTACCAGCACCAGCACCAATGCCAGCACCCTTTACCATATTATTTGCACCACAACCACCTAATATTAATCCCAGCCCAACAGCTGATATACCTAGTATTTTCTTCATATTTTCCATGTTCTTTTCCAATTTATATTAATAATTATTATTCTTTGTCTTCGTCTTCAAATAGATGATCGACGAAGTCCTCTTCCATTTCTATCAAACTGATTAAAGTCTCAATGTCCACATCCAAAGACTTTTCATCAGAGGCAATCATCTCCGTAACATATCGGTACAATTCATCCGAATCGACATCAAAGTCCTCCTCATCTTCATCAAGATCCAATATATCTAGATACTCATCCCACAATGTCAGCAGATACGAGATATCTTCATCACTTAGCGAGTCAATCTCTGCGTTACGATCCGAGGTGCTGCGAATGTACTTTACCAGCTCCTCATCGTATTTATCTACATCAAATTCTTTCATAATTATATTCTCTTTTTATTATACTTAGTGAGAAAGTCATCACTTACTGAACAAATATACTGAATTCGGCAACCTTACCATACTTATTGTGTACATAAAACCACAATAAAACTTAAAAATGGAATAAAGCCACTCCTCTACTTGGTCTTAAGTGCAAACAATCAATAGAGCCTTATTATTGTTGCTTCCTCAGCAAGTCTCTAATCTCCTCTAATAACACCACATCCTCTGGTTTTGGAGCAGGAGCAGCAGGAGCCTCCTCTTTTTTACGCTTAAGCTTATTCATTCCCTTAATCACCATGAATATAGCAAATGCGATAATGATAAAGTCTATAACGGTCTGGATAAATTGACCATAATAGATAGCAGCTTCAGGCTGAATCACCTCTCCTGAAGACTCTACGATAGCCTCGTTCAAGACCACCTTAAGCTCAGAGAAGTTCATGCCGCCAACCAATTTTCCTATCGGTGGCATGATGATATCATTCACTAATGAAGTGACGATCTTACCAAAGGCACCACCAATTACTACGCCAACTGCCATATCCACGACATTCCCCCTCATGGCGAACTCCTTAAACTCTTTCATCATTCCCATAACATTATTATCTCTTTTAATAGTTATTAATTCATTTTATCTCTATAACACTATCAAATATACACCAAAAATCCATCTTCACACAAATAGGTATTCCTCTCACCAGAGTAAAACGCTACAACAAGAAGTCACATCATATATTTTAGTTATATAAAACAAACACGTTTCCTATAGAGAATAAAAATTTTTCATATGAGAAGAATATCGATGAGACATAGGATAAATTCTCTAACTCATGAGCAACTTTAGAAACATCATCTTTAATTAAAACGTATCTCTTATATATACATTATTAATATATCGAGAGTTCATACAATATGAAAACACGAAGTTTCATGCTTGCATACATCTAGGCAAAGTCTATAACAACCATTAATTATCTAATGTATCGATATACTCCGGACAATCCAAAAAACAGATCGTCCGCTATACTCGGATCCTCTATTTTCTAACATATTCATTGGACAGTTTATCACCCTCAAATATCTACATCATTAGCCCACTCTTAAGACCCCTACATATAATAGGTGTGATTACGAAGCCTAATGACCCGCATGTTCAAAGAGAGTTAAGAGAAAAAATAATTTGTCAAATACAAAAATTGTGGTATCTTTGCGACTACAAATGACCTTGCACGCTCATGTGCTTGAGCTACAAGACCATTTGTTATTTTTATTAGTAAACAATAATTTTTCAAAGAAAGAATCATGTACTTAGATTCAGAAAAGAAGAAAGAGATCTTTGAGAAGTACGGAAAGTCTAACACTGATACTGGTTCTGCAGAGAGTCAGATTGCATTGTTTTCATACCGTATATCTCACTTGACGGAACACCTAAAGAGCAACCGTAAAGATCATAACACCTCACGTGCTCTTAAGATGCTAGTAGGTAAGCGTCGTCGCTTACTGGACTATCTAATGGAAAAAGATATCGAAAGATATCGTGCGATTATTAAGGAACTTGGTATCCGTCGCTAAAAAAAACATCTACATTTCAGGGTAAGCATTTGGAACTACAAAAATTATTTGTATCTTTGCAATCGCTTAATGAGAGGATTTAAAAATCCTTGCCTGAAGTTGGCCCATTCGTCTATCGGCTAGGACATCAGATTTTCATTCTGGAAAGAGGGGTTCGATTCCCCTATGGGCTACAGTTATAATGATTAAATAATAGTATAGAAGTAATTTATTAATATGGCAAATCATAAGTCCGCACTTAAGAGAGCTAGGCAGAATAAGACTCGTCGTCTTAGAAATCGCTACTATGGCAAGACGATGCGTAACGCTGTCCGTGACTTCCGTGCACTTACAGATGCTACTGAAGCTGAGAATAAGCTGCCAGAAATCTATTCTATGTTAGATAGAATGGCAACTAAGGGACGCATCCACAAAAATAAGGCTGCCAATCTTAAGAGCTCATTAGCAAATCATATCAGCTCACTACGTGCTGAAGCATAAGGAAGTAGACCATCCTATCCTGAAATAAGGATAAGAGATCACATATTGGCCCATTCGTCTATCGGCTAGGACATCAGATTTTCATTCTGGAAAGAGGGGTTCGATTCCCCTATGGGCTACTACTTTAGCATAAGAAAGCACCTTGTCAATTCATTGGCAGGGTGCTTTTAGATTAGCTAAACTACAGGAGTTATCTTTATGAAATGAGTCCTGTGGCATGAGTGAATAGAACTTTGACATCACAAGCGATAAGACATTGGGACTCTGAAAGGTTTTCTAAATAGGTTGTCGCACCGTCTAAAACACTTTTTACAAAGAAGAAAAATGAATAGATGGTATAAGTATATAATACTATTTTTATGTGGAATTGTTATTTGCACAGCCATTAGCTTAGGCATATTCTACATTATAGCAGAGTTGGGACACCCAAATGACTTTGCATTTAAGGACAAGCTCTACCAATCAATTTTTATAGGAATAGTAGTGTCCTTATTTAATGTATTGAGGAAGGTACTTCTCCACAAGAAAAAATAGTGTTTATAAGTAGTTTGCTTATCCTTGCCTATTTGGGAAAATAAAGGTCTTCGCCCTACTGCCATACCTAAATTGATCAGTCCTCATTATTAACATCTTAATATGTGGTGGGAGTACAGGTATAACCTATAAGGCAAACCTTCTTAGAATCTAAGAAATCGGTAGAGGATTAATATAAATGCACATTTGGAATAACTTAAGAGGGAGAGGAAAATAAATCCACTCCTTCTTTTTCGTATTCATTTTAGTGGAGACACAAAGCCATCACTTTTATCAATCCTAAAACATCTCATTTGCATCAAGAGCATCGGCAGGTGATTCACTAGAAATGACAAACTGTATCGCCTACTTTATTTAGGTAAACTTGGCCTTAAGAAAGTGTGTTCACGATGAAAAATCACTGTCTTGCCTATGACAGAAAGGCTTTATCTTCTACATTTGTACGTTTTTTGCTCCCTCAGCCTTAGCGGCTTATATCTAGTGGACCTTCCAAAGTCTGGCCACATCCGATTATATAGCTGCGAGATTGCCACTTCTTAAAACATGCTTAGCCTTTAGAATAATCAAATAAGAATTAGCGATTTGAAGTTTTTTAGGTAGATTTGTTTTAGTTTAATTCAAGAAGTTTTCGAATCTCGATATATATGGCATCACTAAACGATGGGGAAACGGTGGATTATGATAAGATGGTGCAGAAAGCTTATGACAAGCTTCTGTACGACTATCTTAACTCTAATCACCGTAAGCGAACTGAAGTTATTAATAAGGCGTTTAATCTAGCTCGCTCTGCTCATGAGGGGGCAAAGCGTAAAAGTGGAGAGCCTTACATCCTCCACCCTATAGCCGTTGCTGACATTTGCTGTAATGAAATAGGGTTAGGATCGACATCTATCGCTTCGGCTCTCTTGCATGACGTGGTGGAGGACACCGACTATACCGTTCAGGACATTGAGGATATGTTCGGCGAGTCGATCGCTCGTATCGTCAATGGACTGACTAAGCTTTCTGGCGAAATCTTAGTGGAGGTGGTGGAAAAGAAGGTCAATGCCTCTGCCCAATTGGAGAATATTCGTAGACTATTGCTCACCGCAAATGATGACATTCGGATCATCATTATTAAGATTGCGGATAGGCTTCACAATATGCGTACTCTGGAGAGTATGCCAGAGACGAAACAGGCTAAGATAGCCGCCGAGACGAGACTCTTCTACTCCCCACTGGCAGAGCGTCTGGGGATGTACAAGATTAAAAGCGAGCTTCAAGACTTGTCCCTTAAGTATGATTACCCTCAACAGTATGAGGATATAGTACAAAAGATCCAAGAGAGTAGTATTAAGCGGAGTACGCTTTTCTCTCAATTCTATGATGCCATTAGGGATAATCTCAAGAAGACTGGATTACACTACGAGATACAGCATAGGGTCAAAGGGGTCTATTCTATATGGAATAAGATGCAACAAAAGCAATTATCCTTCAATGAGATATACGACATCTACGCCATTAGAATCATCTTCAAGCCCTCAACTCCTGAAAGTGAGTATAGCGACTGCTTCAAGATCTACAGAGCCATATCATCAAAATTTAGGGTGAAGGATGACCGCACGAGGGATTGGCTCACAACTCCTAAGGAAAATGGCTATCAAGCTCTGCACATCACGGTCATGGGACCTATGGGTGAGTGGGTAGAAGTACAGATCCGCTCGAATAGAATGCACGCTATGGCCGAAAGAGGGCTTGCCGCACACTGGATATATAAGCAAAAGCCTGGTATCGTAGATGATCTGGAGCAAACCATCCTCAATAATGTCAGAGCTTTGATTAGCAACCCTGGTCCTAAGTCCTCGGATGACTATGAGACCATCATGTATAAGTTTGCCAATCAGGATATAATCATCTTTACACAGGAGGGAAAGCAACAACGTATCCCTCAGGACTTTACCGTACTGGATTATGCCTATACGGTGGATAGAAAGATAGGCGATCATTGCTTGGGAGCTAAAGTTAATCACGTCATGGTGGACATTGATCATAATCTTCAGAATGGGGATCAGGTAGAGATACTGACAGCGAGTAAGACTCATCCCAAAGAGGAGTGGCTGAATTATGTGACTAGCCCCCTAGCGAAGAGAGCGATAAAGGATTACTTATCATCCACGAAGTCACAGGACACCCAAAAAGGAAAATTTGAGCTAGAGGCTTTCCTCCATGATCAGGGATATGCTCTTCAGGACCTCATCCCTAGTAAGGGAATGGTGCTTAACTATAGAAGTAGTGACGATTTCTTCCTCGCCATCAACAAACGTGAGGTAATACTGAATAAAAAGTTAATAGAGACTTTACTGAAAGAGAAAGAGCGGGGAGAGGTCAGAGAAGAACGTCAGCTATGGGACTCGGACGAAACAAAAGTGCCAAGCCTGCCTGAAGAGAGAAGAAAGGAGCTATACCTCCTAACCTCAAGGGACGGGAGAAGGAATTATATACGAGCTACATGCTGCAAACCTATATTTGGAGAGGAGGTGGACGGCATCATTAATGAAAAGGCTCAGGTCGTAGTCCACAAGAAGTCATGCCCCACTGCGATGCGTCTTAAGGCCACGCATGGAGACCGATTGGTGCCAATCTCCTGGGGCCCTCATGTGCACTCTAACTTTGGGGTAACGCTGGAGATCGAGGGAGTTAATATGGATGGCTTTGTCTTTAACATCATCACCACCATCAAGGATGCTCGTATCCCTCTGACTGAAATCAGCTTTTCGACAGCTAAGGATAGGGCCATAGGGCGAGTGAAGATAAGGATCCCGAATCTCTCTGAACTTGACTACATCATTAGAAAATTAAGAGATAAAAATGACTTGATCAAGATTCATCAAGTTGTAGAGTAAGCAACCACACAACCTATACACAATAATTATCAGCATAATGGAAAGAAAAAGAATCATATCGCCCTCGGTCCTCTCTGCAGACTTTCTCAATCTAGGGAGAGACATAGAGATGCTCAATCATAGTGACGCAGAGTGGATACACTTAGATATAATGGATGGGAGATTTGTCCCTAATATCTCATTTGGATTACCTATCGTATCTGCGGTGAATAAGGTTACAGATAAGGTCCTTGATGTTCATTTAATGATCGAAGAGCCAGAGAAGTACATCAATGCCTTTCGTGATGCAGGGGCGGATGTGCTCACACTGCACTATGAAGCAACACGCCACTTACACCGTGCGATGCAGCAGGTAAGAGATGCGGGGATGAAGGCTGGAGTGGTCCTCAATCCTCATACCCCTGTAGAGCTCCTTCGTGATATCCTCCCGTATCTGGATATGGTACTGCTCATGTCGGTCAATCCGGGCTTTGGAGGACAGAAGTTTATCCCACAAATCATCAGCAAGACCGAACGACTTCGGAAGATGATTGACGATGGTGGATATGATGTACTTATAGAGGTGGATGGTGGTGTCAACGACGAAACAGCACCTAAGTTATTCGCAGCTGGAGCTGACGTTTTAGTTGCTGGGAGCTATGTCTTCGGTGCCTCTGATCCTAAAGTGGCTATTCAGAACCTATTAAAGTAAAGCGTCCCTTGCTATTATGGTAAAGACTATTGAGTTTTTGCCAAAAGTCCGATATATAGATCGCCCCGCCTTCAGGCTATTAGTAAGCTGTGTTGGTGGGGTGATTCTTTTTGCCACAAGGAAGGTGGTCTGGGGGTCTATCGTCCTTGGTGTGTTTTTCATAGGATTATTGATAGCAGCCGCTATTTTGAAAAGAAATATGAGCACCCAAGTGAGGCTGCTGAATATTTCATTCATGATACTTCTGGCAGTGATCTTTGCTTGGTACTCGGAACTCAAAACGGCCCCCTCTCGTTCTTTGACCGAGGGTCATACGCTTTATGATACAAGTGTTGAGAGCATCCAACCCATCGCCAGCAGCCTAGAGAGCGAATATCAATTTGCCGCTAAAGTGGAAAATAATGGGTACTGGTACAAGGTGCGACTTAAAGTACCGAGAGAGGAGATGCTTCCTGAAGATTGTCACTTTGGTGCCACACTTAGAGGGACGCTTGACCTTGCTGGACTTACCAGTATTAGGAATGAGAACTATCGTCATTATTTGCTCAGCGAGGGATTCGAAGCCATCGGAAATATTCAAGAGATCACTTCAATTGAGAGTTCAAGCCACCCGTCACTGAAGAGCAAGATGTCTTCAATAAGATATAGGCTGATCCAAAATCTAGAGAATGTGGCTTCCGAAAATAACATCCTGAACCTTGAAGAACGTGGACTGATATATGCCCTTACGCTTGGGGACCGAAGCCATTTGCCTAAAAAGGTCAAGGAGTCCTTTAGCTCCTCAGGAGTGGCTCATATACTAGCCGTCAGTGGCTACCATCTGGGAGTCATATTTATGCTACTATCTCTCATACTAGGGCGTGTCCTCTCTCATTATAGTCAAAGGAAGATAAGATACGTATTATTAATCATCGGGCTTTTGCTATACACCTTTATCAGTGGAGCTTCTACAGCTACCATGAGGGCACTAGTAATGAGCGTCATCGCTATCTCTGCTAAACTCCTGGATAGGGAAAGTGATCCCATTCAGCTCTTATCCCTGACACTTCTATTCTTCTTTATTAGCAATCCCTACTCCTACCTAAGCATAGGGCTGTCATTAAGTATTGGTGCCGTTTGGGGTATTTACCTCTTCCTTCCTATATTCCAAGAGTATCTAAAAACCAAAATTAAGGGTCTTCAATATCTCACTAATATCATATTAGTAAGTATTTCAGCACAGCTTGGAATTTTTCCACTACTATTATTCTATTTTGAAAAGACCACCCTCAGTTTCATCTGGAGCAATATCCCGTTAGTGATATTGAGCAGCATTCTCATTCCGCTGGCATTAGTAGTACTCCTAATACTCCCGCTTACTGGAACTCTCCCCGACTTTATATTTGAGATATTGCATTTCCTTACAGCTGGGATGATTAAGACGACAGAGTTTTTTGCCTCTATTTCTTCTGAAGGATTAGAGAGTAATATAGATATCCCTATCTTGATACTCTACTACATCTTCTTAATATTACTATATCCCCTACTCCACCGTAGAGCAAATCAGCATCATATTAATAGGCTTGGCTAGAGATCAACGACTGGAATCTCAAGCTCTTCGTGTGGAAAATGTCGAGAAAGTCGGATCAACTCCCACTCGTGGGCGTACTCATCGTAGAGATCAACCCTAAAGTTTTCACTCCCAAGACGATCTAAAGCCGTCAACACACGCTTAACAGTAATGGCAGTTATCTCTGTCGCTGGTAAGTACATAACATTCTCTGAGTGCTTAACCGACTCCACTTCCGTAATCACATTACAAAGCGTAAGCTTGTAGAGTGTCTCACGGACAATGACTATAGGTAATCCACATTCATCTGCTAGCTGCTCCGCATAACATGGTGCGCTTTGATGTCTAAAGGCTTTGCAAATCTTCTTCGTTAGGAGAATGGCAACAAAATCTCTGAAACGACGGCTTACATTCTCACTCTCACTCTTAAAGGCATAATTCTTGACATTCTGCATCGCAAAACTAACTTGAGAAGAAAAGAGAATAATCACCCACGAGAGCTGTACAAAAAGCATCAACAGTGGTATCGCTGCAAAACTACCATAGATGGAGTTATACTTCGCTACCCACAATACTCCCGAGATATAGATCATCTGAAAGATCTGAAAGCCGACACCACCAATGACACCAGCAATCAGAGCTGGATAAAACTTCACCTTAGTATTTGGAATGGTGATATAAGCAACTGTCAACATCGCTATAAGTACAATCACCGGCATAACCTTCAAGACGAAAGAGACGAGCGGTGTCAGACTCACATTACCTATCAACTGTATATCTGCCAAAGAACCTATGAAGATATTACTAAGAGATATAAAGATCAAAGCTAGTGGAACAATAAAGAAGGCGGCTAAATAACCAATGATTCGCTTACTAACACTTCTTCCTTCCTTAACCTGCCAAATATCATTGAAGACGCTTTCAACGGTCATCAGTGTAGAAAAGACGGTATAAATCAACACTGCCAAACCGATTCCAATCAATACGCCTCCATGAATCTGCTCCATATAGGACTCAACGAAATCAAAAATCTTAGTCAACTCCTGCTGGTGAGCTTGAAAGGTATCATAGAGAAGGCGTTGAACGGAAGCCTGCATACCAAACCCTCCGGCTACACTTAGGATAATTACCATCACGGGAACTAATGCCAAGAGCGTCGTATAGGTAAGAGCGGAGGCTTTCTGAGAAACCTTACCACTGATAAATTCATGAACTGAAATATATAAGACTCTTAAAATCCTTACGAACCAGCCTTTGACGCCCTTCATCTCGGTATCATAAAGACGCCACATATCACTAGTTACGAACTTATATGCCGCCCCTCCAAAGATGACCATTCGCTTGAAAAATGGGTTCTTCTTATTCTCAGCCCTTTTCTCACGTACTTGCTTAATTCGTTCCTTATACTCGTTCAGTTTTTGATCTGATTCTTCCTGCATTAATAATATCCTATAAAAAAAACACCACTGCAATAGAAGTTGGTAAGCAATAAGCCGGATTCTGTTCAAACGGAGCAAGCTCCGTCAGCTTGTCATTTATCTAGGATGCAAATTACTCTGCACCTCCATCGATCTACCCCTCGACATCGGACGAGCAGTCCTACATACGTCGGTATACATGATCTTTCCACCCATAATGCGTACGGCAGCAATGTATCACTACTTGCTCGGTAGGCTCTTACCCCACCTTTTCACCCTTACCAACCCGAAGGCTGGCGGTTATTTTCTGTCACGCTAATCATGCTTCACAACAGCTTCCCGTTAGGAAGTATGGTGCTCTATGTGGTCCAGACTTTCCTCTCATGATTCCATTACGAAACCACCAGCGACAAGTTCGCTTACCATTTCTTCTATTCACAGAGGTATAATGCTATTTTACGCTATATCACCGCTACAAAGTTAAAGAAAAAACCGCACTATATAGCATATCCCCTATTTATTAATATATGCAACGCATCATAAAGCATATAACAACTCTTAGGAGTCTATCTTTACAAATAAAAAACACCTCGAAAATATTCTATAGGATCTTTGAAGAAATTGCAATCCTATCTTCTAAACATTGCACAAGCTTGAACAATTTTGAAATCACTTAAAATAGAAAGATCAAAATATGCACTTTTCTCAAATGAAAATAAAGTCTTCATGAAGCAAAACACAAAAAGTGTACAATCACTTTAATATAGAAGCACTTGTCTTAGATAGGCCTGATCTTTGGCATCAAAGTGAAGGTGCTGATCGAGATAATTATTAATATTTCCATAACGGTTCTCAATCTCACTAATAATGGAATTAATCTGATTCGCTTCACAGCGGAAAAACTCAGTCAAAGCCTCTTGAATAGCAACGGGTTCTTTATGTCCCTTCGGCTCTAATATTTCGACAGGTAATAACTGATTACTAAGAACGTATTCATTAATAATGTCCGCACGACAAACACCCATGATATGCTGCACGAGCATGATGATGAAGGCCACCCTATCCTTACCTAAGTCATCTGAAAGTAAGACAGGGTAATTATTAGGATCAATCAGGGAATGAAGAATCATGCTGATTTGGTGTGGGTTTTCAAATGCAATGCTATTAAAAATATCTTTTTTGAAGTAAGTAATACTATTCTTAGAAAGTTTACCTGAATAGATATCATCTAATGTTTGCTGAAAATCTATTTCGACATCTGGAGCAATATACCAGGAGTTCAATGTAGATATACCAAGGCTGGGGATAGGATCATTCGGAGAGAGACGAGATGGAGATAATATATAATGACTCTGAATACCTAATGAAGCTATGGTATAACGATCCATATCCTTAATCCTGTGCAGATCACCTGAGCGATAAAGTCGTCCCCATCGCATCTGTTCACCGCCACCTGTCATGTAACCTCCAACATCTCTTAGATTGACTATCCCTTGAGTCGGAATAATACGAGACGAAGCCACACGACTCTCTAAATTATTAAAGACAAGTAAGAAGTAGGTCTGAGAAAAGCCCTGATCGGAACTATCATAAATCGTTGTTTCCTTACTGATATCCTCAACAATAAATGGCTCTTGAGGATATAAGACAGCGTCTTTTGAAGCGTATATCGCCACTTCCCCTACCATACCAGGACGGACATCCCATTGGATCAGATACTCTCCACTACTTTTATGCTCTGACTTAGCATCGATATAATATGCCTGTTTGGCACAGGACCCCATCATAACAATGGCAAGCACTAGCAAAAGCCTAGAAGCAAGGTATGTCTTTCTAATCAACAACTTATAAGTATAATATATAATCCATTAATCTCCTAGAGGGAAAAACTCGCTCTTATGAAGCAACACAAATATAAGGAAAGGATAGCTAGCAAGCACACTCTTGATGGTTAACGTGTCTAAAATATTAGACACAGATATTCTTTTATTATAATTTATCAACCACTATACTAAAAATACCATCTTAAAAGAAGATTGCTACCCTCTCAATGTCATTTTCAAAAGTGTAGATGTAAACTCAAATACTTTCTATCGAAAATTAATCAGCGTTATCAATAATAAGATTTGTCCTCTTATACAATTTCTGAAGACACTACTTTCGATTACGAGGGGAGGACCACAACTCTATAATTTGGAGCACATGCATAGGTATAAAACAAATCATCGTCATCTCACAGAGGTCCACTAAATGTTGCTGAAAGTGCAGCGGCTCAATCCAGACATACAAGGAGATACCATAACTCACGACGGAAGCTATCATCATACAGCTGAAAAGTAACCACCCAGGATATAACTTACTATAGAGTGCCCACAATAGGATACCACTGAGCGGAAGCACTATGGTAAATGGACTATTCAAACCACTCATCAGGCCTATAAAGGTCAGTACGCTACCCACAAAAAGCGGTGCCATACGAGATGGCTGACGACTCCTCCCTATCCTGAGTGTTGGCAACAACAAGAGATGAAATAAATTAACCAGAATGAGCCAAATCCATCTTTCGTGAAGGGTCGTGAGGTGTCTGAGCAGTCCAATAGCAGAATAATCACTCATCACACCATCAGCCAACGGAGTCATTTTTGCTCGAAAGCTCATATACCATGCTCCCATACTACGGAGATATAGCATCGGGTCATACACGAATAATGGGGCAAGCAAACCAATAACACCTCCTACAATAGCACCCATACCGAATGCTCGCCTCTTCTTAGTAAAAAATATCAGAAAGAGGGATAAAAGAGGGTGAAGTCCTAAAAGGGTACCTATTGCGGCAAGGACACCTGATACTTTTGGTTGTTTCTCCAGTAATGCGAGACACAAAAGATAGTGTGGTAAGACCCATATCAATCGCAAGCTATAAATAGCATCGAAGATAAAAATGGGTAATACCATTGCTATATACCATCGTTTCTCCTTAGGGAGACGCCAGACAAAGTAAGCAAACGCAAACGCTCCTATGATTAATAAAAAGATCAGAGGTAGTGTCCACTTGGTTGACAAAAATAGGCTTACTCCTTTATCCAACACTCCTGCTAAAGGTCCTAACCCATGCCACTCATAATAGTCGTATGGCTCTATTGGTGCTAACATATTGGCACTAATAATGATTTCATCCCAATGCATCAAGCCTACTTCCTCTGAATCCAAAGGATCTTAGTGGCTCTATGAAGAGAATATAATCATCTAGATAATTAAAACTCTGACTTGAAATGAAATGATATATCTGGGAACTCCTGACGAGCCATATTAAGCAGATAACCACTATCAGCCATATAGACATCCCTCCCATGAATATCCACAGCCATATACTGAGCCTTACGACGCTTAAAGTCCTCAAGCACCTCTGGTTTATCGCACTCTATCCAACACGCTTTGTAGAGGCTGATAGGCTCCCATCTACACTTTGCTTGGTACTCATGAAGAAGACGATACTCTATGACTTCAAACTGAAGTTGCCCTACTGTCCCAACTATCTTGCGGCCATTAAATGTACTGGTGAAGAGCTGTGCCACACCTTCATCCATCAATTGGCCAATACCCTTCTGTAGTTGTTTAGTTCGCTGTGGGTCAGCATTCTCAATGTACTTGAACATCTCTGGAGAGAAGCTAGGCAATCCCTTAAAGTTAAGTTGCTCTCCAGAAGTTAAAGTATCACCAATCTTAAAGTTCCCTGTATCAGGCAAACCGACAATATCTCCAGCAAAGGCCTCGTCAACAACCTCCTTCTTCTGTGCCATGAATGCAGTGGGACTACTAAATCTCATCTGTTTGCCATGACGGACATGGAGGTAGTTATTATTACGTTCAAACTTACCAGAACATATTTTGACAAAAGCTATACTGCTTCGGTGGTTTGGGTCCATATTAGCATGAATCTTAAAGACAAAGCCAGTAAATGGTTCCTCATAAGGATCCACCGTTCTCTCGATAGCGACTGTAGGAAGGGGTGATGGAGCCACCTTGACAAACGTATCTAATAATTCTTTGACCCCAAAGTTATTTAATGCAGATCCAAAAAAGACTGGTGCTAAATCAGCTGCTAGATATCGCTCTACATCTAGTTCGGGATATACGCCCTCTATAAGATCTAGATCCTCCTTAAGCTTCTCAGCTTGTTCCTCCGACATATGATTAAGTAGATCTGGAGAATCAAGGGCGACAGCTACTCGGTCTGAGACATAACTTTTGTTCTGAGCATTGAATAGCTCTAAGCTATGATCATATATATTATAAACACCTCTAAAACGATCCCCCGAATCAATTGGCCATGTAAGAGGAGTTGTTGAAATCTGTAACTCAGACTCTACCTCATCGAGAAGATCAAAGGGGTCTTGTGCATCTCTATCCATTTTATTAACAAAGACAATCACAGGTGTCTTACGCATACGGCAGACCTCCATCAATCTCTTAGTCTGAAGCTCTACCCCTCTAGCACCGTCTATAACGATGATGACAGAATCTACAGCTGTAAGTGTCCTATATGTATCCTCTGCAAAATCCTGGTGACCTGGGGTATCTAGAATGTTAATCTTATAACCCTCGTATTCAAAACCCATAACAGAGGTGGCGACAGAGATACCTCTCTGCTTCTCAATCTCCATCCAGTCAGAGGTAGCACTTTTGCGAATCTTATTACTCTTGACAGCACCAGCCACATGGATAGCACCACCAAAGAGTAGCAACTTCTCTGTCAGGGTAGTTTTACCAGCGTCAGGGTGTGCAATCACTGCAAACGTACGACGTCTAGATATTTCCTTATCGTTATACTTCATCTTTATGCTCTTTCTTATCTAATATATATACTGCCTTGAGCCCTTCTTGCCATGGACGAACAAGGTCGGGATCAAATTGCTCTAGTTTATTACACTCTAATGTGGAATTTTTAGGCCTGAGGGCTGCTCTCGGAGGTAGCTCTGCACTGGTAATAGGCGTGATCGGGGTCCGACGTGCTATGGGGTCTAGTGATAGAATAGCTTTAGCGAATTCGTATCGGCTAACACTCCCTTTATCTGCACAATGATAGATACCACTAGGCAAACCAAAGCCATTAATATCCCCATAAATAATTGAGACTATAGTCCTTGCCAATGAGAGGGTACTAGTAGGTGAACCTATCTCATCATCTACTACTCTGAGTGGGTCGCCACTCATCCCCTTGTCTAATATACTTTTATAAAAGCTTTTCCCCCAAGCTCTTGGCCCATACAGCCATGATGTCCTAAGGATATGGAGATGGAGTGGATCCTGCGAAAGCAATAGCTCTTCGCCCTTACTTTTACTAGCACCATAGGCATTCAGAGGTGCATGATGATTAGTCTCAATGTATGGAGCCATTTCTCGGGCATTGCCTCCAAATACATAATCGGTACTAATGTGAATGAGGTGACAGCGGCTCTCCATACAATAATCCAGAAGGATCTTTGGTAGAAAAGCATTAATAGCGAAGCACTCATTTATATGGTCCTCAGCTCCATCCACATTAGTGTACGCAGCTGCATTAACAATATAATCTGGCTTCTCACGTCTCAAAAACTGACTTACGGCTGAAAAATCAGATAACTCCAAGTCCTTTCGAGTTATCGGAATCCACACGAAGTCATAGAGTGACGGATTAGGATACAGCTTTTGAAGTGCCGTACCCAGCTGTCCTCCAGCACCTGTAAGCAATACCTTCTTAAGCTTCTTCATCCTCCTTCTGAACCGTATCCAATGTCAGTGTTCCCTCCTCTACGGATCTAAATCGATCCGCAAGCATAGCAAGGAAGGTACTAAACTGCTGAATAGATGCCGTCGTCTCTTCGCTCACCTCTTCACCTCTTGCCTTAAGAGTAAGAAAACCATAAATCCCAACAAAGCAGGTCTCTATAATACCCATCTTTCGTCCCCCACTAAGGTCTCTTAATTGAATAATACTGGGTAGTGTCTGAAAATAGACAGACGAGTAAAGGGTTTGTGATGGTTCTTTTAATAAATTATCCGAAAGCTCCTCAAGATCCTGCATCAGTTCGTCTAGCTTCTTCATGTGTCCAGACTCGCGTACGCCATCTTCCTCCATAGTATTGGCAAGCATGACATACCATACAAAGACACGTTCCATCATCTCTGGCTCTAGTCTATATCCACTATCGACGTACTGCTTAATCTTTATTTCATCGAACTCCAATGCTCGGATAATATCTTCTATCTGCCACATATAGAGGATGTACTCTGCGATGTTCTCCTCTCTTTTTTGTTTTGCTACAATCATATCTACAATCTACTTATCTGATAATTCTACTACAGTAATCCCAGCCCCACCGAGATCCACTAATTCATCATGAAAGCTATGGACCTGAGGTGTAACGGATAAAAGCTGACAAATAGCCTCCTTAAGTGCACCTGTACCCGTCCCGTGTAGGATTCGGACAGGACTATATCCAAAGTGTGCAGCATCATCTATAAAGTGGACCACCTCATCCAAGGCCTCATTGACTCGCTTACCTCTAAGATCTATTTGCGGCTTGAAGTTCAATCGGCGTTCACTAGACTGCTGCTGAATGACTCTGGGCTGAAGCTTGACAGGACTACGCTGTTCTTTATTAGTAGGCTGCAATTTATTGAGAGCAACCGTCATCGTCAGCAGTCCTAGCTGTACTCGTGCTTTCTTACCGTCAATCTCCATAATCTCCCCTACCTCATTACTTCCCTCTAAGGTTACTTTGCTCCCTACTTCCAATTTCCCCTTGGGCTTTGGACGATCTGACTTAGCCTGTTTCTTGACCTGTATTTTCTCTAAATGTTCGCGTTTCTGCTCAAGCTTCCTACGAGCTTGCTTGGTCTCCTCCTTATCGGCATTGGCCTGCTTAATCTCACGGATAGTTCGCTCTACAGTAACGTTCGCATTAGTGACTATCTCCAGAGCTTCACGTTCTGCCTTATCCAGGATGCCTTTTCTCCTCTCGGCAAGAGCTTCTAGTCGCTCATCTAGCTTAGCCTGCTTCTCTTCCATCGCTTTCTCTTGACGACGGATACGCTCACGCTTTCGTTTCCAATATGCTTTATCCCGAATTATATCTTGCAGGTACTTATCTTGCTGCATGTATTCAGACCCTACCAATGCTTCGGCATAATCTAAAATCTCAATTGGCAAACCAATCTTACGAGCGATCTCAATCGCAAAAGAGCTACCAGGCTGACCCATATAGAGTTCATATAGCGGCTCAATCCTCCCACGATCAAATAGCATGGCTCCATTTATCACCCCCTCGTGCTTCTCCGTATAATCTTTAATATTACCATAGTGAGTAGTGATAAAGCCATACGCTCCTCTCTGTCTAAATTGCTCTAAGAGACCCTCCGCTATAGCTCCACCAATAGCAGGCTCTGTACCAGAACCGAATTCATCAATAAGAATCAAACTCTCATCAGTCGCTTCGTTCATCATCACCTTCATACTTTGCAAGTGACTTGAGTAGGTACTGAGATCATTTTCAAGTGACTGAGAGTCTCCTATATCTAAGAAAATCTTATCAAACAGCATGCACTTACTATGCTCCATCATAGGCACCGCCATGCCACACTGTAACATATATTGAAGAAGGCCAACCGTTTTCAGAGCCACTGACTTACCACCAGCATTTGGCCCTGATATGACGATAATACGTGACTCTGGAGAAAGCTTAACTGTAAGAGGCACTAACTGTCGTCCCTGATCCTGAAGGTGTCGCTCTAGGATTGGATGTCTTGCCACCTGCCAATCCATCTCTCGATGTTCTGAAAGAGGTGGAACGATAGCGGTCATTTGCTTTGCCATTCTAGACTTAGCCCACACAAAATCAAAAACACCTATGATGTTACAATTGGTCTGAATTGCTTTGATATTCCCCCTAACATAGTTGGTAAATTCTTTAAGCAGACGGATGATCTCACGATTCTCCTCATTCTGCTTCTCCCGAATACGATTATTCATCGCCACCAATTGCTCTGGCTCGATATAGAGTGTACGTCCAGTAGCACTCTCTTCATGAACGATCCCCCCTATCTCACGTTTGGCAGAGGGTATGATGGGTAGTAGCAGACGACCATCACGCATCGCGGGTGCTGCATCCTTCTCCACCCAGCCTGCAGCCTGTGCTTGTTTAAGGATACTCTGCATCGTATTCCCAAGAGAGCCAGTTAGGGAGCGGATCTCCTGACGGATTTCTCTTAATAGTCGAGAGGCGGTATCCTTGATCTGCCCTTCGTCATCTAAAAGGTTATTTAACTGTCTTCGAACTTCGGGAAGATCGTCTAATCTCTCGACCAAAAGTTTCAGTTCAGGATAATCATTTCCATCATCTTCATCGTCATCATCGCGTCCAAACATCTGCACTGTAGCGACAACACTTCGCAACAATTGCTGAAGTGAAGTTAGAGACTCCAAGGGCAAGTAACTCCCTTCGGGACGAATGGATAATAATGATGCTCTGATTTCTGAGAAAAAGAAACTCGGGATCTCAACTCCTGTATCAGAAAGACGAAGCATCTCATCAAGCTGCTTAAGCGATCGATGCAACTCCAATGAATCAGGCATATAGCTCATTCGCTCAGCAAGATAACGTCCTACCTCATTCTGACAGGACTTGATAAGAGCTGATCGAATTACCCCGAAATTCAACTTCTCTTCGAAGTTTTTTGGATAAATCATTGCTGGATTATGATGTCGCTGACGCTCCTGCATTACATGAAGAACCTAAATATATCGTTAATATTAGCGTACAATACTAGGAAAATCAAGAACAGCATACCAATAAGTTGGAAGCGTGTCTGCCACTTCAGAGATGGGGCCTTTCCCACAATGACCTCATAAATGATAAACATGATATGTCCACCATCAAGTCCCGGAATAGGTAGAATATTCATAACCGCCAAAATAACAGAAAGGAAAGCGGTCATATTCCAAAACCTATTCCAATCAAATCGTGCAGAGAAAAGACTACCCATAGTACCTAATCCACCAAGGCTTGAAGCTCCCTCTGGGGTAGCGACATACTTTAGCTGATCCGTGTAACTTGCGATTTGCTTGGCTGCTTCATGCACTCCAGCTGGAATTGACTCTAAGGCTCCATATTTAGTATGCTCCTGTTCAAAAACCTTCACTGGAGGAGTAAAACCAATGCCGAGCCCGGTCTCCTTATCTGGCATAGTTCGTAATTCATAATAAGCCTCACCTCTCTTGACCTTCAGGGTGATACTATCTCCCTTGAGCTCCTGTATAGCTGGCAAGATTTTAGACAGCTTATTCATAGGCTTTGCATTAACAGCGACAAGGGTATCACCCACCTTTAGTCCATCTCTCAAGGCAGCACTATTAGGGGCTACAGAGTCAATCCTCGCTGGTAGATCCAGCATAAAGAAAGCTTCTTGGCTAGCAATAACGGCTCGCATGAAATCCGCTGGTATCACGATATCAACCGGCTGATTATCTCTCAGAACAGTAAGGTTATCACCATTTGCAATTTCTTGTATGAGAAATCCCTCAAAGTACTTAATCTCCTTACCATCTATAGCTATGGGTAGGTCGCCATCCTTAAGGCCCATATCGTGACCGACAGATGAATAGGTTAGATTATCACCTACATTCTCGATAGGCAACTGATTCGTTCCCCAAGCGTAAGCCATCCCTCCATATATCAAGATGGCCAAAATAACATTGAAAAGAACACCGCCCAGCATCACTAATAGTCGCTGCCAAGTAGGATGAGCACGAAACTCCCAGGGCTTTGGCTCACTCTCCAACCCCTCAAGTGCTAGCGACTCATCTACCATGCCATCTATCTGACAATAGCCTCCAAGCGGCAACCACCCTATTCCATACTCAGTCTCACTGTTTTTTGGTTTGTATCGCAATAGAGCCCCTTTTATATCAAAAAAGAGATAAAACTTATTGACTCTAATCTTGAAAAGCTTTGCAAAAAGGAAGTGCCCAAGCTCATGGATAAAGACTAATAGTGCTAACGAAAGGATTAATTGGATTATTTTAATCAGTATGCCCATCTATATATATTGTAAATAATTATTCAATATCACTTGTGCCATGCTTGTGCTATTTGCCTAGCATGATCATTATAACCAATCAGTTGCTCCAACGAATTAACATTTCGGATATCTGACTTATCCATAGTGTACTCGATTACTTTTGGAATATCAGTAAAACTAATTTGCCCAGCTAAAAATCGTTGGACCGCTACTTCATTAGCAGCGTTCATCACACATGGACCTGTTCCTCCAATTTCTAAGGCATCATAAGCCAGTCGGAGACATGGGAAATCATCTATCCTAGCTGGCTCAAAAGTTAGCTGGCTCATCTCTGATAGTGATGGTAGAGGTGTATTACCCGATAACCGCTTTGGATAAAGCAATGCATATGCGATAGGCAACCGCATATCTGGAGATGATAACTGAGCTTTTATAGCCCCATCTTTGTACCCTACCATAGAGTGTATTATACTTTGGCGATGAACCAATATCTCTATATTCTTAGGGTCAATATTAAATAGGTGGTGGGCTTCTATCATCTCAAGTCCCTTATTCATAAGAGTGGCAGAGTCGATAGTGACCTTAGGACCCATAGTCCAGTTGGGATGCTTTAGAGCTTGCTCTGGAGTTACGTGCTCCAACTCTTCTCTAGGAACATCTAAGAATGGACCCCCAGACGCAGTCAAATAAATCTTTTCGACAGCACTTAACTGCTCTCCCACTAAACATTGAAAAATTGCAGAGTGCTCACTATCTACTGGTAAGAGGATGGACTTATGCTTATGGCACAGAGCCTTTATCATATCACCAGCTACTACCAGCGTCTCCTTATTAGCCAAAGCTATAATCTTTCCACTCTCAATAGCCTTAATAGTAGGTGCCAATCCAGAAAAGCCCACCATCGCAGTCAAGACTATATCTGATTGATATGATCCTGCCACATCACAAATAGCCTCTGGTCCAGAGTGAACCTCTATTTGATGCTCTTTGAGGGCTTTTTTGAGCATCTTCTCATGCTTAGGGTTACCAGTTACTACAACCTTCGGCTTAAACTGAAGTGCCTGCTCTATTAGCTTCTCGACACTATTATTACACACCAGAGCATGTACTCCTAATTCTTCAGGATGACATGCTATGACCTGCAACGCCTGAGTACCAATAGACCCAGTCGATCCCAATATCGTTACAAATTTCTTACTCATCTTTTCGATATATTCCGTAAGTTGTGGTCATTTATTGTCGTCTATTTGGTTGACCAAAGATAGCCGTACCCAGACGTACATATGTAGTGCCATAAGAGAGGGCGATCTGGTAATCCTGACTCATCCCCATAGACAACTCTTTGAAGCTCTCCTGTCCAGAAAAAGGGCCCTCTTTTAACTCCTTAAATATCTCTTGCATACGTGCAAATTCACCCTCAACAATTGATTGATCATTTGTCAAGGACCCCATCCCCATGATCCCTACAACCTCCACGTGCTGAAGTGACTTAAGCGTATCGCCATCTAAGAGTGCCTGAAGTTCTTCACGAGAAAAACCGTGCTTGGTCTCTTCTCCACTAATATGTAGCTGCAGCAAGGCTCTTACCTTTTCTCTGCCTCGTCTAGCACACTGCTTCTCAATCTCATTAAGGAGCTTTTCAGAATCCACACTATGGATTGTATGGACATAAGGAATGATGTACTTTACCTTATTTCGTTGGAGCGTACCGATGAGATGCCATTCAATATCATCTGGTAGTTGGGGTTGCTTCTCCTCCATTTCTTGCACACGGTTCTCTCCGAATATGCGCTGACCAGCATCATACGCCTCCATCACCTCCTCCACTGTATGGTACTTTGATACCGCTATTAATTGAACATCTTTTGGTAGCTCTTCTCTAAGTTGCTCCAGATTTTCCTTAATACTCATATCACCCTTCCTTAACTTCTATTTCGTACGGGAAAACATCCATATAAGTTGTCTCTACAATACTTGCGATCTCATAATCAGACATCGTGTCTGCCATTCCTTTCTTTATGCCCTCAAGAGCCTCCTCAATATCATCGGCCTGTACTAACATCTGGACATACTTCTTCTTCTCCACACCTGCCTTTTCATCAAGTGAGATAAAGCCAACTTTTGATTTATAGAAGCGCTGGCTCTTATGATCTAAGAAAATCTCATACATCCGAACCTTCTTGACACTATCCATGATGAAGGCACCACGGCTACTCATCAGCTCGACCATTCTGGCCTCTGCATCTGTGAACGTCTCAGCATCCACTAAGTACGACTCACTGACTTTGCGCATCTTACCAGACTGATTTACTTCTTTTTCGTATGTTATTTTACAATCAAACCAACTCATATTATTCCCTTTCTATTAAATATTTCCAATTTTTGTGACCCTCACCCCAGTTTTTCCAATCATTTCTAATAATGCACTGCCGTCATCAAGACTAGGTGTCACATCCTCCAAAACTATAATCTTATCACCTAGCCCATGTTTTGCTAAATCACGTAAGCTATTCAACACGCATACATCACCTGCTAGACCACACAAGTAAACCTCCTCAGCCTCTCTTAACTCTGCCGGAAAGGTCATCTCAAACGCACTGTATTCTTCCTTATTGGAGTCAGTACCTTTTTCAATAAAATGAACTTCCGCCGGATGTGCGGCTAGTGCAGTAAATAGAGATGGCCATATAGCGGCACCCTCACTGTACTTCATACAATGGGGTGGCCATGGTCCACCTTGGGCTGAAAAACTCATATGGTCAGTGGGATGGCAATCCATCGTCACAAATATCTTATCCACAGATATAGCTGATAGCTCTGCTGCAAGCTTATCCATAGATTGATCTGCACCACCTACAGGCAGTGTACCATTGATAAAATCATTCTGAGGGTCTATAATAACTAATGCTTTCATCTCAATTCTTTCTTTGCTAACAAATGATTTTTCAGTGGCGTAGAGTACATTTCTAAAAGTTTCTTCAACAAGAACGCACTATCTTTCTTACCATCTACCCTTACCTTATCTATCTGATTTTCAAGATAGAGTTCGAAGTTCGCCCTCTCTTTAGTAGAATACATATCCTTAAATGTGGTACCACCATAGAGAAGGTCATACGCAGCATAATTAGATGGATAAAATCTATAATTGAGAAAGATCTGACGGTCAATCTCATCTGCAATCATCTGTATCTCCTGCTTTTTATCTTCAGCACGTGCAGTGATAGATGATAGGTCAGTAAGTGGAGGTGTTATAGCAAAGTGTACTCGCCCTTTCTGACCTTGCAGACCGGTCTGCATATTGATCATATCATCCATTGGAGACTTTTGCCACTCTGGATTAATCTCTTTCTGAAGCATCTCCTGAGCCTTAAGATAATCACAGGGATCAAACTCGTATGTGATCGAAACCGGTGTAATATTCAGTGGTGCCAACGCCTTGGCTATATCCTTGTCTTCGCTACTCAAGGTCAGCATCCTTAAGACCCCGAACTGAGTACGATCATCTGAATTCTTTCGACGTCCTTCACTCTGTGACAACCATACTGACTCCTCCTTGTACATGATAGAGCTCCTGATATACATTGAGAGTCGCCTTGACTCCACAATTTTCTCTCGTATCGAAGGTTTCCTCTTTACGATGAAGGCACTACCCATACGTACCAATGACTTTATCCACGGCTTGATTAATAAATTATCCCCTATAGCTACACGTGGGAGGCTAAGCCCCCTCTCCATCAGAATCACGTTAAGAAAAGCTGAGTCCAATATAATATCACGGTGATTGGAAATAAATAAATACTTTTCCTCTCCACTCTTATCCAAATTACTCCTACCCGAAGAGGTTAGGGAAAAGGTACTCCGCTTCTGTATCTCTCTAGCGACAGGAGCTAAAAAAAGCTTCTTGAAATCATTAACCGAATCAATCGAATCCACTTGCTTAGCTAGCTCTTGCTCACTGATGTTATTCAGAATCAATCCATTTACAATCGCCTTTATTTCATCAACCTCCAAAAGCTCCTTAAGGTTTTCACGTACCTCTTCATCAAGATATGGACGGATGCCCTCAAAGTATTCGTCGCTCGTCCTTGGTATATTATTCATTTCTGTCATTATTCGTCTAGTTTTCTTAATCTCTTCCGAGATGATAGTTAATAATTCCAACGAGTACGTCTCGCATATTACGTCCATCAGCCCTCACTTGCTGGGGGATAAAGCTCGTTGCTGTCATGCCAGGTGTGGTATTAACCTCTAGTAATACCGGCACATCATTCTGAATGATAAAGTCCACTCGAATAATCCCCCTAGCTCCTAAATAACCGTATATCTCATGTGTCAGTTGCTGAATCTCAGCAGTCATCTTTTCACTAATACGGGCTGGAGTAATCTCCTCTACAGCACCATTATACTTGGCATCGTAGTCAAAAAACTCATTCTTCGGGACCACTTCTGTCACTGGAAGGATGTGCAACCCATCACCATCTTCAAAGGCTCCACAGGTTACTTCTGTTCCGGTAATCAATGCTTCCATCATCACCTCATCGGCTTCTGCAAAAGCAGCTTCAAATGCAGGTAATATATCATTAACCTCCATTACTTTATTAGTAGCTACACTACTCCCCCCTACATTTGGCTTAATAAATGCAGGTAATCCAGGCTCAACAGCTAATATGATGGGTCGAATGTGCTCTCCCTTATGCAAACAAATACTAGGTGCAATATTTATGCCTAAGCTATGCAGATAATGTTTGCATAGATGCTTATTGAACGTCATCGCACCTATAGCCGTCGGACAGCATGAGTATGGGATACCAAGCATATCTAGATACCCCGTCATTAAGCCATCTTCTCCTGGGGTACCATGAATGGTCATATAGACGTAGTCAAAGGTCAATCTCTGACCATTAGGAAGGCTCACACTAAAGTCATTACGATCAATAGGATACTCCACTCCATCTAGGAGCAAGACCCACTTATCTTTAGTGATCAGCAAATCATAGACCTCTAGTTCGCTGCCCTCCAAAAAGCTACGAATACCAGCCTGACTCTTAAGTGAGACTTCGTACTCTTTGCTATATCCCCCTGCCATTAAGGCTATTTTTGGTGCTTTCTTCATAATTATCTTATCAAATACCGACTTCATCTGACGCTGTCACATCACCAGCGGCCACATAGGCTCGCCACTTATTCAATAACTGACTCATATCATCTGGCAGTGGACTGTCAAAGTCCATTTCTCTCTTCATCACTGGATGATAAAAGCCTAAGGACTTAGCATGTAGTGCCTGCCTTGGGCAGAGCTTAAAGCAGTTTTGAATATACTTTTTGTACGTTGCAAAGCGATTTCCTCGTCGTATCTCATCACCTCCATACCGATTGTCATTAAAAATCGGTGAGCCTAAAGACATCATGTGAGCCCTGATTTGATGAGTACGTCCTGTCTCTAAGTTACATTTCACAAAACTCACGTATGCCAATTCCTCAATCACCTCATAATGGGTCACTGCTGGCTTACCTTCCTCTCCAAGGTATGGAAAGTTATACATCAGCATCCTATTCTTAGGGTCACGTCCTAGGTTACTCCGAATGGTACCAGCGGTCTCTGGTAGTCGTCCCCAGACCAACGCTTGATACTCACGACGCGTCGTCTTATGAAAGAATTGTCTGGATAAGGCTGTTCTCACCTCTGGATCTTTGGCAACGAGTAGTAACCCGCTGGTGTCTTTATCTATTCGGTGAACTAGTCCAAGCCTAGGATCATTAGCATCGTACGCTTTATTATCCCTCAAGTGGTATGCCAACGCATTCACCAGAGTACCCGTATAATTACCATGCCCAGGATGAACTACCAAACCAGGCTGCTTATTCACCACAAGTAAGTACTCATCTTCATAGACAATATTCAGGGGAATATCCTCAGGAATAATCTCCAATTCGTACGGTGGTCTCTCTAGCTTCAGAGCTACTTCATCACCAGGCTTAACCTTATAATTAGACTTAACAGGCTTATCGTTAACAAACAAAGCTCCCGCTTCTGCCGCTAATTGAATTCTATTCCGGCTAACCTTAGGCATCTTATCCACTAAGAAGCGATCTATTCGCAACGGACTCTGCCCCTTATCCACGATAGTTGAATAGTGTTCGAAAAGCTCCCTCTGCTCCTCTACATCACCATCCTCAAGATCCAAGTCTATATCACCTTCTGTATGAATCGCCCTATCGGACATCAGTTCAATATCACTCAAAACCAATCTTCTCCAGAATTGTCAGGGTTATCGTTACTTTGATTTGGGGTATCCTTTGGTCCATTATGAATTAATGACTCCTCTACACCCTCACTAATCAAGCTATCACGTATCGCTTCCTCCATCATATCAGAGCTAGTCACCTCTAGTGTGAGTGCCATATTATAGGGAACCTTTTCTCCTACAGTCAATATCCTACCATTAGGATTCTTAAGATATAGAGCTAAATCATGAAAAGTACCAGGAATGTACTTGACCGTAACATTAATGAACCCACTACCCCTTAGCAAGGCTTCTGCCTGTCGTCTAGAAATCTCGTGAACGTCTGGTACGGACAACTGCTTAACCTGCGAGTTATTTACAATAACATAAATAGTACGTTTCTTCTTAATCATAGAGCCTGGCTTGGGTGTAGTTTCTAAAACCACTCCTGCTGGCATCAGCTCACTATATATGGAGTCGGTAACCTCCATCATCAAACTCTCCTTACTCAATGTTCTCTGAGCTTCTTCTTGAGTCATACCAGTCACATCAGGCATTCTGAAGGCCTGATTATGTCGGGTATAGGACTTTAGCAACAGCATTGATATCCATATTAATACCAAGCCAATAACGACCATAGCTGCAATATTAAAAAGTATTACTTTCCAAGCTTTAGTCTGCTTTTTCGGGGTTAGATTATCTTTATCTTCTCCTAATTCCATAACATTCTGTACGTATCCTTACACACTTATTCAGCCTCAAAATTACCCAAAATATTACGAAATAGAGAACGGAGAAGGAAATAGAGATAAGAAAAACTGTACCTAACTACGCTTTTCAGTATTCATCACACTTAATACCATAATATAGGTCGCGAGCATGGGCACAATCTTTTCATCCTACCGCTACTCTCAAACAATTCTACCGGCACCTTCAAAATATTTTACCGGTACCTTCAATTCATTACACTGGGACTTTCTCTTTTCATTCTAGCAGACAAGACACCTAAGGCAAAATCAGTCTAAATGGTCAAAAATAGGACTCTAAAATAGTACGGTAAATTAACTCAGTAAATCCTCAAACTCATGAGTCAAGTAAATCAGCAATAGAAACCTCAACTATGTCAACTTTTTTCAGAAGAAGACAAGACTAAGAAGAGTGAAAAAAATCTTCATATATATAGGGAATCTTCTTCCTATAGGAAAAAATCGTTCTCCCTATAGGAAGCATTTCTCTTTCATATAACTAAAATGTCGTCAGAATTCAGCTTAAAAAAAAGCGTCTTGTGGTTACAATTCAAAACCTCTCTTTTTATACATAAATGGCAGTTAATTATGGTGCTATCTATTCTAATTCGAATCAAGATACTAAGTCACACCCCTAAAATAGCTTACAATGGGGAAAAAACTTAATATCAGACAACCAATTTAGCTCCGCTCTCACAATAAAATCAATGACCTAGAAAGTATCAGTAACGACATCGTGTTGTTATATCAAAAAATCTTAGACATCAAAAACAACCGTCTCTTTGCTAAGAAGCTGTGATAAACAAAACAAGCGAGGATGCATCACACTGGATACATCCTCGCTAAAGAATTATATTATAAAGAATAGGAGGTCTTAGTTTTTATTCTCTTTTGCTAGTTTTTCACCATCTTCGCCACCTGCCTTAATATGCTTCTTATTATTAATATAATAAGCAATAGGAGTAGCTACAAAGAGTGTAGCATAAGTACCGAATATCACACCTAACATCATCGCAAATGTAAAGCTACGGATGCTAGCTCCTCCAAAGATAAAGATAATCAAGATTACCAAAATAGTACTGATAGAGGTATTGAATGTACGTGTCAGTGTAGTATTAAGAGAATAATTGAAAATGGAGAATCGATCTCTATTAGGATACATACGTAGGGTTTCTCTAATCCTATCAAAGACCACAATAGTATCGTTAATAGCGTAACCAATAATAGCCAGCACGGCTGCAATAAATGTCTGATCCACCTCCATTGAGAATGGCATAATCTTCCAAAGTAGAGCGTAGAAAGCTATAATTGCAAGTGCAGTAAAGGTTACTGAAGCAAAAGCACCTACGGAGAAGGCAACATCGCGGAAACGAATCAAGATATATAACGCCATCACAATCAGTGAAAGGATCACTGCAATAACAGCTCCTGTCTTAATATCTTCCGCCATACTTGCACCTACTTTTTGTGAGCTTTGTATGTAGTGATGGACAAATTGATCCATAGTTACTTGATCACCAAGCATTGGCTTCAAACCTTCATAAATAAGGGACTCAATCTCATGATCCACTTCTGGGGTATTAATGTCAATCTTATGATTGGTAGAGATACGCACTTGATCTGATGTAGAGATAGTAATAACGTTCACAGCACCATCAAGTGGCTCAGACAATAGATCTGCGACTTCAGCTGTAGAGACTGGATGATCAAACTTCACAACGTAGTTACGACCTCCAGTAAAGTCAATACCTGAATTAAGACCCATAGTACCAAGAGATACACCACCTATCAAGAGAATCAGGAGTGCAATGCCTAGTCCCATCTTGCGCTTGCCAACGAAGTTCACGTTAGTATTTGCCAAGAAGTTCCTGGACAATGATGTAGTAAAGGTTACCTTATCCATCTTGCCACTCTTGGCTTTCTTCTCAAAGAAGATACGAGTAAGGAATACGGCTGTTAGGAATGAACAGATCAAACCAACAATCAGAGTGGTGGCAAATCCTCGAATAGGACCAGTACCGAAATAGTATAGGATAATACCTGTAAGGATAGAGGTAATATTAGCGTCGATGATCGCAGAGAATGCATTTTTGTATCCATCCTCAATAGCTCGAATCATAGACTTACCAACAGCCAACTCTTCCTTGACACGCTCAAAGATAATAACGTTAGCATCTACCGCCATAGCGAGAGTCAATACCAAACCAGCAATACCTGGTAGTGTTAATACCGCATGCAATGAAGCTAATATTCCAAGAGTAAAGAAGAAGTTAAGTAACAACGCGACGTCCACAACAAGACCTGGCATTATTCCGTACATAGCACACATGTAGATCATCAACAGAACTAGTGCTATGGCAAAAGAGATCACACCTGCACGAATCGCTTCTTTACCAAGTGATGGTCCAACAACGTCCTCTTGTACAATACGTACAGATGCCGCCATTTTTCCTGACTTAAGAGTATTTGCTAAGTCATTAGCCTCGTCAATAGTAAAATTACCTGTGATGGAAGATTCTCCATTAGGAATTTCATTGATAACATTAGGAGCGGAGTAAACCACATCATCAAGGACGATAGCGATAGGTCGTCCCACATTCTCCTTAGTCAACCTAGCCCACTCACGAGTTCCTTCGCTATTCATCCTCATCGAAACACCTGGATCTTGACGACCATGTGAGTTCTGAATAACACTCTCTGCTGTAGTAACAACGTCACCAGACAAGGCAGCTCTGCCATCTCTACGAGTAGATTTGATAGCAAACAGCTGATATACCTTAGCCCCTTCTTCGATTTCCTTGACACTCCATTTCAATTGAAGGTTACGTGGTAAAATCTCTTTCACTCGTGGAAGATTAAGCATAGAGTCAATAGCAGCCATATCTGTAGCTCTCGCCATACCAACAATAGCCGAAGAAATAACTTGTCCCTGTGCTATATTTGGCATCAGCTTAGAGAACAATGGATGTGATTGAGTATCAACAGTTGTAGCCTTAGCTACATCATCAGCAGTGGTAGCCTCTTCAGTCATTTTTTCCTTAAGAGCATCTAAATCACTTTGCTCAGTAGTGGTCTCATTAGCATTTTCTACTGCTGACTCATCCTTCATCCCATCTTCAACACCTTCTACAGGCTGTGTTTGCTCTGTAACATTGGCATCTCTATGTGACTGGAGCTCTGCTAATAACTCATCAGCCTTTTCAAGCTCAGCCCAAATCTCAGGAAGCAAATAGCACTCCCAGAATTCAAGATTAGCACTTCCTTGGAGCAACTTACGAACACGCTCAGGCTCAGTAATACCTGGAAGCTCTACCAAGATACGGTTACTGCCCTCTAGTCTTTGGATATTAGGAGCAACTACACCAAAACGGTCTATACGAGTACGGAGAACTTTATGTGAACTATCAATAGCTTCTTTTAGCTCAGAACGAAGAACAGCTTCAACTTCAGCATCAGTACTGCTGGAATTGATCCTATCCTTAAGTTCTAATGTTCCAAAAACGGCTGAAAGTCTTGCTCCAGGATCCTTCTCGTGGAATTCGTCAATAAACAGACTAATGAAATCCTTCTGAGAACGCTCTTGCTTGGCATCCGCAGACTCAAGTGCAGCTCTAAATACAGGATCTTGACTATTTCCTGATAAAGTCTCAAGGACATCTGCTGCATTGAGTTCAAGAATTACAGTCATACCACCTTTGAGGTCGAGACCTAGGCCTATCTCATTCTCTCTCACTTCCTTTAGTGAATAATTCATCCACACTTTCTTGGCAGAAAGAGAGTCAAGATAACGAATCTCCTTATTCACATCTCCATTAGCATACTCCTTAGCTTTTCGTGTGTAATGTCCCGATACAAATGTAAACGAGAGATAAAACGCACAAATAATCGTAAGGGCTATAGCAATTCCTTTTACTAAACCTTTGTTTTGCATCTGTTAGTGTTATTAATATATTTCTATTTATTTTTTATTCTAAATATGACCGTAAAGACACAATACATTATTAATATAAATAATATATGTGCTTTAGTTCGCAAATATAGCCAATAATTATGAATTTATCTTCATATAAGTTGGGCATTGTTTCTACTCATCATAATATGGTGAGTTTATATTTCTATATGTATCGTACATACAATTGGATACTCATAACTACATACAAAAAAAGCAGAGTCAGGAATAACCCCAACTCTGCTCCTTACAAAAAAAACCATATTATGATCAACTTGTATTAGTGATCGAGCTGGGATTCGAACCCAGGACCCACAGCTTAGAAGGCTGTTGCTCTATCCAGCTGAGCTACCCGACCATTATTTATCTTTCGCAACGCTCAAAGTCTCATTTAATGAACGTCGGGATGACTGGATTCGAACCAGCGACCTCACGCCCCCCAGACGCGCACTCTAAACCGGACTGAGCTACATCCCGAATTGTGTCTGCAAAGGTAATAAAATTCTTCAATACCGCCAATAGCAAACAATAATTTATTTAGAATTAAGAATAGAGTATGGAAGAGAGTCTTAAAATCACCTGTAGTTAGTAAAAATAATTCATCTTTAGAATTTCGAAAAAGATTTAGCTTTAGAAAAGCGACACTCTTATCGATTATTGAAATAATACTACTTGAAAAATAAAAAAAACGTGTAATGTAGCTGTGTTTATTCTTGAATTTATAATCGCCGAAACGAAACGGCTCTCAAAGACAAAACGAAATGGCTCTCTATGTTGTATAGAAAATGGAGAGGATGAAAAACGAAACGGCTCATTTGATTGTGACGCACACGTACATTTATAATATTATTCGGGTGCCTCTCTGGTGGTGGTCGAGCGGCGAACGAACGAAAAAGCCCGGGCTACCGAAATAGCCCGGGCTTCCTCATTTGTCACTTAATAGCGACTACTTCAACTCCTCCCCTTCGGCTTCAGCCACATTGCCGAGCCAATCTACCAAGTCGTACAGTAGTCTGAGTTCGTCAATATCCTTCGTAGTCGGTATTACCCCTGTACTCTCATTATAATAGAGATAGTTAATCGTCAGTCGCAGACATGCATTGGATAAGCTCCGATACATATTAGTAGCCGAATCCCACGAGAATAAGTCATCCAAGAACCTCATTCGAGCATCCTGTACTGCTTTTCCAGCACGCATCATAAGCACACCTCCTCTCCACTTGGGAGTGACTGCATCATCTCGGCTTCGAGCTGTCGAATCTCAGCCCTCTTCCCTATGAGCTGTGCGATGCGAGGGCTACAATAGTTACGACCTGCGAGTTGAAAGAAGTCATTGGGGTACCGCTTCTTATAGTCGTTTGCGGTGCCACTCATACGAGAATACCCCACAGCGCTCAGCACATCACGGAAGTAGTACCCTTGCTTACCCTCTGAAGTGATCACCATCGGCACGTCCTTAAAGGCCTTCGGCTCGAGATAGGTTACACCATCAAGGAGAAGTTGCTTGATACGGTCATTACACCAAATAGCAAACAGTGGGGACAACCATCTTGCAAATTCAAGTGCTACATCTTCGTGCATCCATGTACCAACACCATTAACTGTTTCGATTAACCTATCCGATTTTCGGATAGCTGAGAGCTGAGAAATGAATTCTTGAGTAGATGGAAGTTCAAGCCATTTGGCTGGTCTTTTTCCAAAAGGTCGTGCCATTTGGGTTGCGTTGATCATAAGGTCGTCGCCCTTAGCAAAGGTGATGTTGTTGCCTTCGTAGGCAAAGATGTTGGTCGATTTCTGTACCATAATTGTAAGTAATAAAAAGCGGTCGCCTTTCCTGCTGCTAACAATCCAAGAGATTTGTTTGTGGGGCATTAACCTACCACGCAGGGGTACGACCGCAGTTTTATTTTTCCAAGTGAGCGGATATAAAAATAGCCCTCGTTTATGTGTCGAGAGCTTCCGCCCTCTTAGATTGTTAGCACGACAAATATACAGAAATTATTGGAACTGCAAAAGATTATATCAGGAGATACAACACAATGATGGGGGCGAATCCGCAACTATTGACGGATTTATCTAACTATATACGCGGATTAGTGTATATTTGTAAAAGAATCAATTAATTATAAAAACTAAAATAATATGAAAAAGGTATTAGTGATGATGCTGGCAGTAGTGGCATTGCTTACAGCGTGTAACGGGGACAAAAAGCCGAAGGTGCTCAAGGATGGTGCTTTCGTTTATGTTAACATTAAAAATGAGGGTATGAGGGTAATTGAGGATAATACAATCCCCACCGTGGAGGGGGATCAGTTCAAGCGTTTGACACCAAAGGAGGTCGTGGAGAAGGCCTTGGCATTTTACTTTTACGATCCAATCTATAAACGTGAAACAAACATTGGAGTCGGCGATGAACAAAGAGATATCGCTAACGCCAGGATAAAGATGTGGGGAGAAATGATCATCTCAGAGGATGGCTCTCTGAACGAGGGATTCCTCGACTGGCGAGATGTGCGTATCCTTATCCCAATCGTAGAAGGAGAGGTAGGTGCGTACATCCCTAATGCCGTGATGAAGGAGGCGAGCGAGGGGATTCGCAAGGCTTACAAGGCGGGGGATTACGATGAAGTGTATAGGCTCTTCAAGGAGGCCTTTACTGCCATACCGGTCACCAAAGCGGAGTGGGAGGCATTAAAAGCGGAGGGAAAGCAATAAGATAACTTTCCAACAGAGAAAAGGAGAGGGAGGAGTGACTATACTGGTCGCTCCTCCCTCTTTCTCTTAATCAGCTTGGTAGGCTACGTAGGATAGCCCATTTCGTGTTTTATTGTCTCCATTGGTGATTATGCCCACCGTAAAGCTATATGCCGAGACACTATAGACTCGTGGCGTAAGAGACCATCCGCCATTGTTTCCTGTCTCTCCTGAGACCTGCACGACCGGCACGTATCGGCTGTGTGGGATGGAGTGGTAGACAGTGTAGAGCTTACTATTATAAGAATAGACTGTACTGCCAGATGACATTCCTGCTCTATTCTTATACTTCCCGAAGCCCTTCAGCTCTTTGCCATTCTCATCAAACATGGCACCAGCGAGGACGGCACCGCTGCCTTTCCACTCGTCAGCTTCGAGGATGTCGGCTTTGAGTGTTCCCTGGACGAGGACATCCCCAACTATTTTCACCACCCAGTTGCTTAAGTAGTTGAATAGTATCTGCCTTTGTCGCCCAAAGAAAAACGCTACACGGTCTTTCGCTAGTGCCACAAAGGGTTTTGAGAGGTCGTAAGGGACGAACTCTTTACCCGCATTTGTATATGCTCGATAAGAACTTCCTCTGTCGCTTGCAGAGCCATTCACCACAAGATAAACCCTCCATTTGTACCCTTTTACCATTACATTTGCTGGAATGCGCATATATACTTTCTTCGTCTGGGTCTGCACATCTTGGATATCCTCGAGGGGTAAGATTTCCGTGTATGAGACAGAGCATCCCTTGGCGTGTGCACTTGCTGTCACTTTCGTGCTTGTGTCGCTCCAGACGACGACTCCAGATTTATTGTACACTTTGACTTCCACATGAGCAGTGCTATTCGCCCAGGCAGGCAGATAGTTAATTATTCTGTCTCCTCGGTCACTTCCTAGCTCATAAGCAGAACGGGCTGACATAATCGATAGTCCTCCGGAGTTAAGATCTTCCCGAGTTGCGACTGCCTCAGCTGTCGCTGTCAATTCAATCTCATGCCTTATCTCTCTGTTGCTTTCGATACTCTCATCTTCTTTCACAATAAGGAACTCGCCACTCTTGTTTTCAGCTCGTACAGACGGCATCGGGAACTCTTTAATCACTGTACTCTGATCGTTCATGTAGCTTTCGCTGGGGGCAGTTCCACCAAACTTCAGATACTCGTGATTTTCACCCGATGACTGGTCGACAAACTTCACCACATCCTCTTTGTCAGCGTTCAGGTACATGTCTCCGAATCGAGCTGAGCCGTCGTGGTTGATTACCACGCGGGAGGTGTGGTTCTCTTGCTTATAGTTCTTAATCCCAGCTTCGAACGCTACACCGCCGCCATGGGAGTAGCCAGAGATGGCGGTAGTGATCTCGTCATCTTTGTTGCTCATGAGGATGGATTTCGTGAGCAGAAGACCGCCAGCTATGGTGGTCTCGCCGTGCTGGAGGGCGTCGGTGAGGTAGCGGATGTCATCGAACTTGCTCGCATCAAGTTTGCCCTCCTTCAGTTGCTTAGTGATGGTCTCGATCGATGAGATGAGGGTGTTGGCATTGGAAAGTCCAGCGTTGATCTCTTGTACCTCCGCTTTGAGATTGCTCCATTCGCCCCACGCACTATCATCAGCACTACCGACACGATACAACTCCTGACCGCTGTTAAGAGTCGCTTTCTGCGTCACTCGACCGCCACTTTTATCACCCCAATTGACTGTCGTCTCAAGCGTGCAATACGAGCCATCCCTCCAGACCTTCGGAATTTCAATAACACCTTGAAACTTAAACTCCTTGACGGTGGTATAGCGGTAATTCTTACGATACCAGTTTGGCAGTTGGTTATCATTTCTAGTGTCCTTGACGTCTAGACCGTCGCCTTTCGGACCAGTCGGACCTCGGTCCCCTTTTTTACCCTTAATGAGCGTCCACTTGTAATCTGATGGAGTAGTGCTGTCCGCCTTCACAAAGTCGGTGTAAGTGCCGATATAGGTCTTGCCTGCTGACACAGTTGTACTAAAACCCTTCTTTCCGTCTGCTGATGTGGCGTAGGCGATATGCAGGTAAGGGGTGCGACCATCTGCACCCGCCTTGCCTGGGGTACCGTTGCGCCCATCTGCACCCTTAATCAGTGACCACTTATACTTCTTGTGGTCGCTGCTATCCTCTTGCACAAAGTCCACATACATACCAATATAAGCCTTTCCAGTAGGAGACTGAGAGAAGCCACCACCCGATGCGTTATTGGCATAAGCGATGTGGGTATATTGAGTTTTCCCATCCTTACCGTCACGACCAGGGAGTCCGTCCTTGCCGTCTTTCCCTTGTAATCCTTGTAAGCCGTCTTTTCCATCCTTACCGTCACGACCATCGCGGCCTTTAATGAGCGTCCATTTGTATTGAGTTGGATCTGTGCTATCCGCCTTCACAAAGTCGGTGTAAGTGCCGATATAGGTCTTGCCTTGGCTATCGCTCACGCTAAACCCTTGCCGACCATCCGAACTATTAGCATAAGCGATGTGCAGGTAAGGGGTTCGGCCGTCTTTTCCTGCCTTACCAGCGATGCCGTCACGCCCATCTGCCCCCTTGATGAGCGACCACTTATACTTCTTTGGGTCACTCGAGTCTGTGGCGACGAAGTCCACATACATACCAATATAAGCCTTTCCAGTAGGAGACTGAGAGAAGCCACCACCCGATGCGTTATTGGCATAAGCGATGTGGGTATATTGAGTTTTCCCATCCTTACCGTCACGACCAGGGAGTCCGTCCTTGCCGTCTTTCCCTTGTAATCCTTGTAAGCCGTCTTTTCCATCCTTACCGTCTGCACCTTGCGCTGGTTCTCCCGTGTCCACATATTGCGTGCCATCCCAGCGCCACCAGGTGCCATTCTTGATGATAGGGTGATGCGTGTCCACCTCATCGATGTAGTCGATGAGGTTCGTCTCCTCTTGAGTATCGGGGCGACGGAAGTGGATCGCATCGGAGTAGATCTCGCCTGTCTCGAGGTTGATGGTCATAGCACCGTTTGTGCTCGAGATGGTATTTAGGACCATTTGACCTGGAGTGAAAAGGCTGTAACCGTATAGCTTATTGTACGCTCTATCGCCATCCACAATGCTGGATAAAGTACCAATAAGGAGATGATAGCTTAGAGAATCACTCTCCATTTCTATAGGTTTTTCGGATAATAAATAATTACCAGTTTGCCCATTTCTATCTACCTTCGCATAAATGTAGTAGCTGGCGAAATCATCAGTAAGTGCTGGTGAGATGTACTCAGGGATTGACCAGTAGCGGTAATCGGTAGCTGGTCGATTAGCAGTCATATCGGTAATGCCGATGGTCTGATGTCTAATGATGCCCTTACTGATGATTACTCGCTTGGTGCTGGGGTCATAATTCACAGAAAAAGGGGCAGCCTCAAGCGAATTAATCGCTTGGACAAATCCAAACTGTGTCGCCTGGCTACCTATAAGAATTGCCATGGTCTCCACGACGCTCGGTTTTATCCTCGCCGTAAAGCCCTCCAGCCCTTCAATAGCCTTTTCGACCATCCCGATGAACTCCAGCGCCTGCTGGTAGTCCTGTCGCTGCGAGCGTTGCTGTGCCCTCCGCTCTCGCTCGGCTATCACCTTGTCTGCTTCGAGCTTGGAGAGGGCGTTACTCACACTGAGTGCAGCTGGTGCATTGGAGAGGGTGAGCTGTGGAGCGTAGGGCTTGTCGAGGAGTGTGCGGACACCCGTCACTCGGATGACAGATCCCTCGGGGTGATACTGCGGGTCGCTAAAAAGTAAATGCCCACCTGGCTGCATATACCCACCGATGCGTAGCCACTCCTTCTTCGCCCAGATGGGATCTACCTCCCCAGAAAAGATATAGGGAGGATTAATGACCGTATCGAAGTATCGTACTGCCTCCTCGAAGAGCCTTTGAGAAGCGTTCGAGAGGTATTCGGCAGGGAGGGTGATATTGAAGATGGCGTACTTATCACCTTCCTTGGGGACAAAGTTGCCCCCAGGCATCATAAATCCATCCTGCTCCTCGCTCACGAGCTTAAACTTTCGCTCGGAGTGGATATAGCCACTGAGTTTGCCTTTCGTTTGCACAAGAGCAAACTCCCGCCCTGTGAGTGCTCCCGTCTGAAAGACCACCACCGCTTTTTCGCCTTTGATACGGTAGTCGTTAAAATTCAAGCTCTCAGGGATAGAGGTGTCGGTAAAATCGTATCCATCTGCCTCCTCAATGACCTCAGACACTGTACCCTCCCGCATCGGATATACGGCGGATCCATCGTAGCTATCCTCCGCAGTGCCGATTGCCTGATCACAGGTGATGTACATGCCATGCGCATCCGTATGATATGTACGACCATTGTACTGTAGCGTTGCAGATTTAGGTAGGAGGAGTGTTTGAGCTCCGTAGGTTGAGTAGTCGATATTACGTGTGCCACCCTCGACATAGAGTTTGCCGATCGCCGACTTTTTACCGTCATTGTGTCGCCCAGTGCCAGGGCGGAACCCCTTACCATTGCCATAGCTCATCGGTAGAGGGTTATCCTCCATGATGCTTACCTTGCCGAGCGATACCGTCTTATTGTCGACGCTAAACTCAGTATTAAACACCTCCGCCACTCTAGAGATGGCCCCGAGGCAGTACTCATGACTAAAGGCGAGTGTCTGTTCGGTCGCCTCGATCACATTGCCAACACTCCACCCACCGCCGTAGTGCTCATTGAGCGAGTCCACGATACAGCGGACGAAGTCAATCGGTTTAGCTGTGATGGCAAACTTCACTCGGTAAGGTATGCCACCCGAGATATCCTTGATGAGACAGGAGGAGAGGAGCTCCTCCTCACCGTGAAAAAGCAGGGTGTAATCAAACTCCTTGCTGTGTTGCTTTTTGATGCTCGCTGGGTAGAGCAATGTATAGCGACGTGCCTCATACTCCACATAAGAGTTAAGAGGGATATCAATAGGTTTATCAGATTTAACCACCAACTGGAGGGTGCTGCCACCCATGATCGAGCGATCGCAGTAGCTCCCCTCGAGGTTGGCCACATCAATAATCTTAGTTCCTTGTGCGTTGTATATAGTTATCATATCAATTGTAGATTAAGCGTAAATGAGATAACTGGTTGCTGGCTCACCTGCTTAGGTGTCGAGCATGAGAGGTAGCGAGCCTTAAGAGTTGTGCCCATGTCCGTAGATAGAGATAACTCCCCTTGCAGAGCATCCCAGAGAGCTGCACGATTAGCCCACAGCACCGACCAAGATGATGCGAACATCGTACACATTAGTTGTGCCTCTCTCATATCTCGCACGAGCGTCAATGCCTTAAAATCATCAGGTGTATAGAGCGCATGTGTCTCGTTGATGACCATTCCAAATTGAGATAGTGAGACACCTCCAATTTTGTATCTTGATCTAAAAACTACAGGCTCCACATCTGACGTTATCTGAGTCTTAGGCAAGTCGTCCAGCTCATAGCGATAGGCTATTTCCATGATATGATCACCCTTGGCCAGCACCTTGCAGTTGTCCGCATTAGCCTTGCGGAGGGTAAAGGTACGCCCCCAGCCGTGGGGCGTTAGCTTAATGCTCTCTGCCTTGTGGTATTGCTCGAGAGCCGACCGAGCGGCGAGCGAAGTAACCACGTAACGCACCACCACCTCGGGGTGCTGGAGCTGGACGGTGGTAAAGTCCACCTGTAAGCCCTCCACCTCCTGCCAGTCATTGACCTCCGCATCGGAGAGATTAGGGAGCGTAAAGAGTTCCTCCGCGCCATGACGTGCGAGGTAGATGCCTTGTGCATTAATGTCTATATTGTTGATCAGTGTCGCCATCACATTATTTCTTTAGGTAAATACCGTCTTGTGCCACTCTATACATGTCAGTAGCGATGTTATCAAGCTTGCGGAGATAGTCGCTATTCGCTGCGATGCGGTCAATCTGTCGGATCATGGTAGCAAAGTACACCCTTGCATCACGCTGGTAATCGTCCGTCTGCTTGGCGTAAGTTACGAGGGTCGATAGTCGGTCCACCTGCACCGTCATCAGTCCCTCGAGTCGCTCTGCAGAGTCTTGCGTCATCCTACCAATACCTCGAGCCTCCGCCTTGCGCCCTGCATCCATATCAGGGAGCTGCAGACCTTGTTTCTCCAGCTCAGACCGAAAAGCATCCATGGCATCTTTATAGCCATCGATATTGCCCCGAGCCGAATCGACCAGCCAACGGATATCGTCTCTGATGTCACCGTCTCCTCCTGCCCCAAAGCTATCCTCCATCCGCTTCTGGAGCTCATCGAAAGACTCTTGGAAAAACTGAG